>CAZFHE010000213.1:0-2858 GCA_964518615.1 uncultured Dechloromonas sp.
TGTAGCCGACGCCGCCGTGGATCTGGATGGCGTCGGAGGCGATTTTCTCGGCGGCCTCCGAGGCGAACATCTTGGCCATCGAGGCTTCTTTCAGGCAGGGCTTGCCGGCGTCCTTCAGCGCGGCGGCGCGCCAGACCATCAAGCGGGCGGCATCGAGCAGGGTGTTCATGTCGGCCAGCCGGAAATTGACGGCTTGATGCTCGATGATGGGCAGGCCGAAGGTCACGCGCTCCTTGGCGTAGCGCACGGCGGCCTCGAAGGCGGCGCGGGCCATGCCGACGCTCTGGGCGGCGATGCCGATGCGCCCGGCTTCGAGATTGGAAAGCGCGATCTTGTAGCCCTCGCCTTCCTTGCCGAGCAGGGCCGAGGCCGGCACGCGGCAGTTCTCGAAAATGATTTGCACGGTGTCGGAGGCGTGCTGGCCCATCTTGTCCTCGGTGCGGCCAACGATGAAGCCCGGCGTGTTAATCGGGATCAGGAAGCAGGAGATGCCCTTCTTGCCAGCGCTCTTGTCGGTGACGGCAAAAACGATGGCCATATGGGCATGCTTGCCGGTGGTGATGAATTGCTTGACGCCGTTCAACACAAAATAATCGCCGTCGCGGTCGGCGCGGGTGGTGATGGCCGAGGCGTCCGAGCCGGTGTGCGGTTCGGTCAGGCAGAAACAGCCGAGTTTCTCGCCGCGCGCGAGCGGTTTCAACCATTCTTCCTTCTGCGGGTCGGTGCCGTATTTTTGCGTAATGCCGCAGGCCAGCGAGTTCTGCACCGAGACGATGGTGGAGGTCGCCCCGTCGCCGGCGGCGATTTCTTCCAGCGCCAGGACCAGCGACATGTAATCCATGCCCGCGCCGCCCCACTCCTCGGGCACGCACATGCCCATGGCGCCGAGTTCGCCGAGTTCTTTCAGGGCCTCGGCCGGGAAAGTATGGTTCTTGTCCCATTCGGCGGCGAAGGGCGCGAGGCGCTCCTGAGCGAAGGCGCGCATCGAGTCGCGGATCATTTCCTGTTCTTGCGTGAGAATCATGTGGTTTCTCCAGAGCGTGTTTTTTTGAGTAGACAAGAGAGACGCCGGCGATTGCCGGCGTCCGTCACGCGGGATGGCGTAAGCGCCGGGCGGATCAGAGCATTTCCACCGCCAGCGCCGTGGCTTCGCCGCCGCCGATGCACAGCGAGGCGACGCCGCGCGTCTTGCCGTACTTCTTCAGCGCGCCGAGCAGGCTGACCACGATGCGTGCGCCGGACGCGCCGATCGGGTGGCCGAGGGCGCAAGCGCCGCCATGCACATTGACCTTGGCCGGGTCGAGCTTGAGATCGTGCAGCGCCGCCATGGTGACCACGGCGAAGGCTTCGTTGATTTCATAGAGATCGACCGAGTCGGCCGTCCAGCCGGTCTTGGCGAAGAGCTTTTGCATCGCGCCGACCGGAGCCGACGGAAAGAGCGCGGGCAGACCGGCATTGGTGGTGTGGCCGACGATGCGGGCAATGGGCTTGAGACCCAGTTTGGCGGCTTGCGAGGCGCGCATCAGCACCAACGCGGCCGCGCCGTCGGAAATGGACGAGGAATTGGCGGCGGTGACCGTGCCATCCTTCTTGAAAGCGGGTTTCAAGGTCGGAATCTTGTCGACATTGACCGCGAATGGGCCTTCGTCCTTGTCGACGACCACGTCGCCCTTCTTGCCGGAAACGGTGACCGGGGCGATTTCCCAGGCAAAGCTCCCATTGTTGCTGGCTTCGATGGCGCGGGTGGTCGAGCGGACCGCGAATTCGTCCTGCGCCTCGCGGGTAAAGCCGTAGCTCGCCGCGCACTCCTCGGCGAAGGTGCCCATCAGGCGGCCGCGGCTTTCCGGGGAATAGGCGTCTTCCAGACCATCGAGGAACATGTGGTCGAAAATCTGGCCGTGGCCGAGGCGATAGCCGCCGCGCGCCTTGGAGAGCAGGTAGGGGGCATTGGTCATGGATTCCATGCCGCCAACCACGGCGACCTCATAGGAGCCGGCGAGAATGCCATCGTGACCGAGCATGGCGGCCTTCATGGCCGAGCCGCAAACCTTGTGGATGGTGGCGCAACCGGCGGAGAGCGGCAGACCGGCCTGCAAGGCGGCCTGACGGGCCGGGGCCTGGCCCTGGCCTGCTTGCAGCACGCAGCCCATCAGCACTTCGTCGACCTCTTTGGCGTCGATGCCGGCGCGCTCGACGGCGGCCTTGAGCGCCACGGCCCCCAGATTGGCGGCGGTCAGGCTGGAAAAGGCGCCCTGAAAACTGCCCATCGGGGTACGGACGGCGGAAACGATGACGATCGGGTCTTGCATGGTGCTCTCTCCTTGCGGGTTTGTTGTTGGAAGGCGAAATCAGTCCTCTAGGGCCTTGAGCGCCGCATCGTAGCGGGCCGGCAGGTCGGCGAGGCTATCCACGGTGATGCCGAGGTTGTGCACATGGCCATCCTTCAGACCGTAGATCCAGCCGTGCACGGTCAGTTGCTGACCGCGCTGCCAGGCATCCTGGACGACGGTGTTGTGGCAGACGTTGACCACCTGTTCGAGCACATTGAGCTCGCACAGGCGATCGTGGCGTTTTTCGGGCGGCAGGTTGTCGACGGCGGCGAGATGCTTGTTATGCACATCGTGCACATGGCGCAGCCACAGGTCGACGATGCCGACGCGATCGCGGTTGAGCGCGGCCCCGACGCCGCCGCAGCCGTAATGGCCGACGACCATGATGTGCTTGACCTTCAGCACATCGACCGCGTACTGGATGACCGACAGGCAGTTGAGATCGGTATGGACGACGACATTGGCGACATTGCGGTGAACGAAAACCTCGCCGGGCAAGAGGCCGACGATCTGGTTGGCCGGCACGCG
>CAZFHE010000214.1:0-2211 GCA_964518615.1 uncultured Dechloromonas sp.
AACCGGCGAGCACGAAAAACTGCTGACGCCGGGCTTTTTTCGCCGCTTCCCGGTACGGCAGGAGATTGATGCGAATCATGATGGATCGAACCTCCGCAAGGCCAAGCCGCAGGCCACCATCAGCGACGAAGAATCAGCCAGCAGGCTTTTCTCCCTGACCCGGTCCGACAACACCATATTGGCGAAAGGATTGGCAATCAGGGTATTGACTTGGGTGCGGGTCGCAACGACCTCGTCGATGCCGGGAATCACCGCGCAGCCGCCGGCGAGAATGATGTGATCGACCTGGTTGAATTGCGTCGAGGTGAAGAAAAACTGCAAGGCCCGGGAAACCTCCAGAGCCAGGCTCTCCATGAAGGGATTGAGCAGTTCGGCCTCGTAGCCCTCCGGCAGACTGCCGGCCCGCTTGGCCGCTTCGGCCTCCTCGTAATTCATGCCGTAATGGCGGGAAATGTCCTGGGTCAGTTGGGCGCCGCCGAAGGCCTGCTCGCGCGCATAGACCTGCTGGCCGTTGCGCATGACGGTCAATTCCATCACATTGGCCCCGGCGTTGATCAGGGCGACCACCTGGTTTTTGCCCGAGCCCTGCAACTGGGGTTCGATCAGCTCATAAGCCGAAAGGGTAGCCAGCGACTCGACATCGACCACCACCGCTTTCAGGCCGGCCGCGTCGGCCACGGCCACGCGATCCTCGACGCGCTCCCGCTTGGAGGCGGCGATCAGCACTTCCAACTCGTCGGGCAGGGAGGGCGCCGGTCCGATCACCTGGTAATCGAGATTGACTTCGTCGATGGCGAAGGGAATGTACTGATTCGCCTCCGCCTCGACCTGGGCCTCCAGCTCATCGTCGCGCAGCCCTGCCGGGACGATGATTTTCTTGGTGATCACCGCCGACCCCGGAAGCGCCATGGCGACATTGCGCGTCGAGGTGCCCAAGCGCTTCCAGGCACGACGCACGCAATCGACGACGCCGTCGAGATTGGCGATATTGCCATCGGATACCGCGTCCTTGGGCAACACCTCGATGGTGTAACGCTCGACGCGATAGCCGTCTTTTCCGTTGGCCGCCAACTCCACCATCTTGACAGCGGATGAACTGATGTCCAACCCGAGCAAGGGGCGCGCCTTGGGATTTAACAACGCTGAGATATCGAAGCCCACCCAGACCCCCAAAAAGTCCTTACGGAATGCGAAGTTAGCAAAACAACCAATAATTCACTTCAGATGCTAGCAACAACCATAGGACATGTAAAGCATTTTTACGGGCATTCCAGGGGTCGGCGTATAATTCGCGCCACGCTAATTTGCACGGGATTTTTTACCTTGGCTCCCCTGCCCCTGCCCCTGACCTTGCGCCTGATCCTCTATCCCATCGCCTTTGTACTGGGCCTGGTGGCGATCGGCGTGGCCATCGTCCTGATCGTTCTCGTTCTCGCCTACCCGAAACTGCCGTCGCTGGAAGTCATCACTGATTATCGGCCAAAAATTCCGTTGCGCGTCTACACCGCCGACGGTTACCTGATCGGCGAGTTCGGCGAGGAACGCCGCGCCGTGGTGGCGATCGAGGATGTGCCGCCGCTGATGAAACAGGCCATTCTGGCCGCCGAGGATGACCGCTTCTACCAGCATGGCGGCCTCGACTATCTGGGCATTCTGCGCGCCGCCGGCACCAATGTGTTGAGCGGCGGCAGACGCCAGGGCGCCTCGACCATCACCCAGCAGGTCGCCCGCAATTTTTTTCTGACCAGCGAGAGAACCTACACCCGCAAGCTGTACGAAGCCCTGTTGTCGTTCAAGATCGAGAGCAATCTGAGCAAGGATCAGATTTTCGAGCTTTACATCAACCAGGTTTTTCTGGGGCAGCGCGCTTATGGTTTCGCGGCCGCCGCTCAGATTTATTTCGGCAAGTCGCTGAAAGACATCAGCATCGCCGAGGCGGCCATGCTGGCCGGCCTGCCGAAGGGGCCGTCGATCTACAACCCGGTCGTCAACCCGGCGCGCGCCCGGGATCGTCAGCGCTATGTGCTGCGCCGCCTGCAAGAGCTTGGCCATATCACCGCCGAGCAGCACAAGGCCGCGCTTGCCGAACCCCTGGTCATCAAGCGCGAGCTGTCCGAATTCGCGGTCCATGCCGAGTACGCGGCCGAGATGGCGCGCCAGCTGGCGGCCGAGCAATTCCCGGAAGAGGTCTACTCGCGCGGCATGAAGGTC
>CAZFHE010000215.1:0-2009 GCA_964518615.1 uncultured Dechloromonas sp.
ACTCGGCCGGCGGCTCGGCCAAGCAGGGACGCGACAAGGAAACCCAGGCGGTGCTGCCGCTGCGCGGCAAGGTGCTGAATACCTGGGAGGTCGAGCGCGACCAGTTGTTCAAGAATAACGAAGTGCATGACATTTCCGTGGCCATTGGCGTCGATCCGCATGGCCTCGATCAAATCGACACGGTCGACGTCTCCGGCCTGCGTTACGGGCGCATCATCGTGATGTCGGATGCCGACGTGGACGGCAGCCATATCCAGGTGCTGCTATTCACTCTCTTTCTCAAGCACTTTCCGGCCCTGGTCGAGCGCGGCCATATCCACGTCGCCCAGCCGCCGCTCTTTCGCGTCGATGTCGAGGCGCGCGGCCACACGCGCAAGGTCTATTGCCTGGACGAAGCCGAGAAGGAACAAACGCTGCAAAAATTGCGCGATGAGGGCATCCCTGAGAGCAAACTCGGCGTCTCCCGCTTCAAGGGCCTGGGCGAAATGAACCCGGACCAGTTGTGGGAAACCACGCTCTGCCCCGACACCCGCCGCCTGGTGCCCTTTACCGCGACGCGCCAAACCATCGCCGACATGAGCGCCACCTTCAATCTCCTGATGGGCAAGGGCGAAGCCGCAGGCCGCCGGGCCTGGATGGAAAAGGACGGCGGCTTGATCGAGGCCGATGTCTGACGCATTGATTTCCGCCCGCATATGCTGACCATCTATCAATTGAAATCGCGGTTCCAGGGCTTGCTCCGGCCGCTCGCCAAAGTTCTCGCCCAAACCGGCCTCACCGCCAATGCCGTGACCCTATTCGCCCTGTTCGTCTCCCTGGCGCTGGGCGGATTTCTGTTTCTTTTCGGCCCCGAGCAGCCCTGCTGGTTTTTGCTGCTGCCGCTGTGGATGTTCCTGCGCATGGCGCTAAATGCCATCGACGGCATGCTGGCTCGGGAATTCGGCCAGAAATCGGCGCTCGGCGCTTATCTCAACGAACTGTCCGACGTTTTTTCCGACGCCGCGCTGTACTTGCCTTTTGTCCTCATCGCGCCGCTCGGTTGGGGCAGCGTCGGCAGCGTCATCTTTCTGGCTGCCGTTTCCGAGATGGCCGGGGCGCTCGGCCCGATGATTGGCGCGCCGCGTCAATACGACGGCCCGCTGGGCAAGAGCGACCGCGCCTTTCTCTTCGGCGCGCTCGGCCTCTGGCTGGGTTTGGCCGGCAGTTTGCCGGGCTGGATTTTCTGGCTCTTTCCGGCCGCCGCCGTCGCCATCCTGCTCAATATCGTCAATCGCATCCGCAGCGGTCTGGAGGCCGTATCTCGATGACACTCCCGATGACACGTCCCGTTGAAGAGCATCACTTTTCCACGCATGACGGCGAATCCCTGTTCTACCGCCGCTGGCCCACAATCAGCCCGGAGCGGCGTGGCGCGGTGGTCATGTTCCATCGCGGTCACGAGCATGGCGGACGCATGGCGCATCTGGTCGATGAACTGAATCTGCCGGATTTCGATTTCTACGCCTGGGATGCCCGCGGCCACGGCCGCTCGCCCGGCCCGCGCGGTTATTCGCCGAGCTTCGCCCATTCGGTGCGCGACGTGCAGACCTTCATCGAGCATCTGCGCGATAGCTGGGGCATCGCCGAAGAGGACATGGCGGTGCTTGCCCAGAGCGTCGGGGCGGTGCTCATCTCGACCTGGGCGCACGATTACGCGCCGCGCGTGCGCTGTCTGGCGCTGGCTTCGCCGGCTTTCAAGGTCAAGCTGTACGTGCCTTTCGCCCGGCCCGGCTTGAAATTGCAGCAAAAATTGCGCGGCAATTTCTTCGTCAATAGCTACGTCAAGTCAAAATTCCTGACCCATGACCCGGAGCGTCAGGCGTCTTACGACAGCGACCCGCTGATTACCCGGCCCATCTCGGTCAATATCCTTCTCGCCCTCTACGAAGCGGCGGAACGGATCGTCGCCGACGCCCAGGCCATCACCATCCCGACCCAGTTGCTCATTTCCGGCGCTGACTGGGTGGTGC
>CAZFHE010000216.1:0-2071 GCA_964518615.1 uncultured Dechloromonas sp.
CCTGGTCGGCGAGGAGAACCGCGGCCTCGAATACATGTTCATCATGATGAACGCCGCCCGTTTCAATGTGGGTCTCGAAGGTCTGGGCGATGCCGAGCGCGCCTACCAGCGCGCCGTGGTTTACGCCAAGGAGCGTATCCAGGGGCCGGAACTCGGCGTCAAGGGCGGCCCCAAGGCGCCCATTCTGAAGCACCCCGACGTGCGCCGCATGCTGCTGTCGATGCGCTCGCGCATCGAGGCCATGCGCGCCCTGGCCTATGTGGTCGCCGCCGCCCAGGACAAGGCCCATCACCATCCCGATGAAGCCGCCCGTAAGGAGTCCCAGGCTTTCGCCGATCTGATGATTCCGGTGGTCAAGGGCTGGAGCACCGAAAGCGCCATCGACATCGCCTCGCTCGGCGTCCAGGTGCATGGCGGCATGGGTTTCATCGAGGAAACCGGCGCGGCTCAGCATTTGCGCGATGCGCGAATCACCGCCATTTACGAGGGAACGACCGCGATCCAGGCCAATGACCTGATCGGCCGCAAGATCGCCCGCGAGAAAGCCGTCACCATCAAGGCCGTGATTGCCCAGATGCGCGCCGCGGCCGCCCAGCTGGACGGCGATCTGGCCGCTGTCGGCGCTCGCCAGAAAGAGGCGATCGAAGCGCTCGACAAGGCCGTCGACTGGATTGTCGACAATTTCGCCTCCAATCCCAAGGCGGCCCATGCCGGCGCCGTGCCCTTCCTCTTCCTCTTGGGCATCGTCGCCGGCGGCTGGCTGTTGGGACGCTCGGCGGTCATCGCCCGGGCGAAAATCGCCGCGGGCGACACGGACCCGTTCTGGCCGGCCAAGCTCGCGACGACCCGTTTCTTCGCCCATCATTCGCTGACCCAGGCGGAAGGTCTGGCCGCATCCATCCTGAGCGGCGGCGAAGGCGCGCTGGAGCTGGCTGACGACAGCTTCTGAGTTCCGCGCCCGGTTGCCGCACCCAAAGCCCGCGATTGTTGTTATAATCGCGGGCTTTTCAACCTTGCCCTACCGCAAACGCATGGCGGAGGGTTCATCCCAAAAGGAGCTTGCATGCGCCATTACGAAATTGTCTTTATCGTCCATCCGGACCAAAGCGAACAAGTGCCCGGCATGGTCGAGCGCTATCGCAGCGTCGTCACCTCCAAGGGCGGCGCCATTCATCGCCTGGAAGACTGGGGCCGCCGTCAATTGGCCTACCCGATCCAGAAGATTCACAAGGCCCACTACGTCTTGATGAACATCGAAGTCGACAACGAAACCCTGGCCGAGCTCGAGCACTCCTTCAAGTTCAACGACGCCGTGCTGCGTCACCTGACCGTCAAGATGAAGGCCGCCGTGACGACGCCTTCGCCGATGATGAAGGAAGAAAAGTCCAAGTCGCTGCTCGGCGGCGAGGCCGCATCTGCCCAAGCTGCCCCGGCTGCGCCGGCGGCCGCCTAAATCAACGTATTGGTACGGGAACGACGGACTGAACTGTCTTCAGCTTTCCGGCCTGCTGCTCGAACGCAAGGCCCTGCGCTACACCCCGGCCGGCGTGCCGGTCAGCGAAGGGCGGCTGCAACACCAGTCGCGGCAAGTCGAGAGCGGCAGGGAAAGGCAGGTGGAAGTGGAAATCGCCGTCCTGGCCCTGGGCGAAAGCGCCCGCTGGCTGGAGGCGGCCCCGCTGGGCGGAGCGATGAAGCTCACTGGATTTCTCGCCGCCCGCAGCCTGAAAAGCCGGACCCCCGTACTGCATGTGAATTCAATCGAATTTTTGGAAGGAAACGAAAATGGCTCGATTCTTCAAGAAGAAGGATGACGACAAGAAAAAGAAGCGTGGCGGCGGCCTGTTCAAGCGCCGCAAGTTCTGCCGCTTCACCGCTGAAAAGGTCGAACAGATCGACTACAAGGACGTGGATGTGCTGAAGGAATTCATCCAGGAAAACGCCAAGATCATGCCGGCCCGTCTGACCGGCACCAAGGCCGGCTATCAGCGCCAGCTGGGCGCCGCCATCAAGCGCGCCCGCTTCCTGGCCCTGTTGCCCTACACCAACAACCATCAATAAGCGAGGAGACGAA
>CAZFHE010000217.1:0-4739 GCA_964518615.1 uncultured Dechloromonas sp.
CGTCAGACCGGCAAAGGCAAGACCAGAGTTGTAGCCGTCGTCGCTGACATTGGTCACGCCAAAGACCAGGCTAAAGACTCCCGCGTCGGCGAACAGATAGTCCATGCCGATCCAATCGGTGTAACCACACCCAGGGGCAAAGCATATAGCGCTATCACCACCGAGCGCGCTCCAAGTCGGCGCTCCCGGGATGATCGGCGTGCTGGCCGGATCCAGGGCCGCCCCATTGGCAAGACCCGGCATGCCGAAGCCCGGCACCGTGTTGCCCGTCGGTGTGGTGCGGGCCGTGAACAACAGGATGTCAGCGCCGCCATCCGCCGGGCGCAACGCGGCCCAGGCGTAGTCGCTAAAGCCACCGCCGTCGGAAGTGACATAGTTGAAATAGAAGTGCAACGCATCTCCGACCGATGCCGAAAAGCTGTCGCTCACATAGAGCGAACCATTGGCTTCGTTGCCGGCGACACCGAGCGAACCGATGCCCTCCAAGCCGCCATACGTCGAGACATATTGATAGTCACCGCCCACCGGGGAGGCCGTTACGATCCCATCGGCGCCCATGGTGCCGCAGTTGCCCAAGCATACGGCTGCGGATGCCGAGGCGGCGAAGCCGAGGGCGAGCGCGGCCGCCGCGGCGCTATGGATCACTTTTTTCATTGCTGTAGCCTCCTTCGTTGGCATAGATGGTGAAACGCTGTGGAAAGCAAATAATGTGCCACATGTGCAACATGTTGATTTGTATGACTATCGTGGCTGCGGCGTTTGAGAGGTGTAAATATTATCGACACTACAGCGCCATCGTCGCCTGTTCAGAGCGTCGGTCAGCGTCGCTTTGGTCGGGGGGGGTGTTGTCGTGCTATCCCATCGATGCGGGATCGGGGGCAAGATCTGTCCTGTGTCGTTATCCAAGGATCGAAGTCGAGGCCATCCTGCCCGGCGAGCCGGGTGCGCATAGGCCGCGCCGCCCGCTTCCGAAGACGACCAAATCGCCCGTCTGGTCTTCTCCGACGAAGCATCGGCCGCGGTCAATGGTGATGAAAACCGGCCCGGCATCTACCTGCAACTCGGCCCCTACGCCAGCCGCAGCGATGCCGAACAAGTCGCCAAGCAAATCCGCGCCACGCTTGGCGAGCGTCTGGCCATTGTTACGCACTGAGGCGGGCGCTCCAACGGATGGCCCGGTTCGGCTGAAATGGATCGAAGCCGATCCCGTTTCGAAATGGCAATGAAAATAGGCCGGATCTGACGAACCGGCCTATGCTGTGATCAGCGGTGGATGGATCAGGCGCTGGGCGTCTTGTTCCGCCGGCGCAGGGCGCCGACCAACCCCAGACTGGCGAGCAGCAGCGTCAACGTGGCGGGTTCGGGTACCGTTGATCCGCCGCCGCCGATCGGGTCACCATTGATCGTCAGATCGGCAAAGGCAAGGCCAGAGTCGTTATACCTATCGTGTATATTGGTTACGCCAAAGACCAGGCTAAAAACTCCTGCGTCGGCGAATAGATAGTCCACGTCGATCCAACCGGTATAACCGCAACCCTCACCCTCGTCAGGGCCAGTGCACCAACCGCTAGTATCACCGAGCGCGCTCCAAGTCGGCGCTCCCGGGATGATTGGCGCGCTGGCCGGGTTCAGGATCACTCCATCGGCAAGGTCTGGCAGACCGAAGCCCGGCACCGTGTTGCCCGTCGGCGTGGTGCGGGCCGTGAACAACAGAATGTCAGCGCTGCCATCCGCTGGGCGTAACGCACCCCAAGCGTAGTCGGTGTAAAACTTGGTGCCGTCGGTAGTGACATAGTTGAAATAGAAATGCAATGCATCCCCGGCCGACGCCGAAAAGCTGTCGCTCACATAGAGCGAACCATTGGCTTCGTTGCCGGCGACACCGAGCGAACCGACGCCCTCCAAGCCGCCATACGTCGAGACATATTGATAGTCCCCGCCCATCGGGGAGGCTGTTACGACCCCATCGGCACCCATGGTGCCGCAGTTGCCCAAGCATACGGCTGCGGATGCCGAGGCGGCGAAGCAGAGAGCGAGCGCGGCCGCCACGGCGTTATGGATCACTTTTTTCATTGTTGTGGCCCCCTTCGTTGGTTTGGATGGTGATGCTCCAAACCCCGCAAATAATGTGCCATAATCCTAACGCATTGATCTATATGGATATTGCGGCGGTGGTGTTCGAGAGGTGTAAATGTTTTCGACACTGCTGTGCTTCGTCGCCTATTCGGAGCGCTGGTCAGCGTCGCTTTGGCGGCAAGAAAATGGCAGGCGTTATCGCGCCATCCTCCAATTGAGGATGGATTGGTGGTGCAGGGCCAGAGGACTCCTCACGGATTTCCTTTTTCCAATGGATTAAGCGGTAGATTCAGCAAAAACGAAACGTGCATGGCGAAGTTTTTATCCTCGGACTACCAACCAGAGGAGTGCGTCATGCACGCCACCCGTCGTCGGACGCTGTTATGCGAATATCATGGGCGTCTATTGGCGCTGAGCCACTTGGCTCGCGCCTGGCTCCTACAACTGAGCGCTGCCTGCCGCGCTATCCGGTATAGAGCGGGTACAGCGTTCCTTCCTCGCGCTCGATGCGGCTGGCCAGCACCTTGCCGATGCCGGCCAGATCCTGGGCAAAGGCCGCGGCCAGCTCGGGGTGCGCGGCGAGTCCCTCGTACTTGATGAAAAAGCTGATCACCGCCTTGCCGATGCCGTCCATTTCGTGCCGGAAGGCGTGGATCAGCGAGTGGCTCGACGGATCGTCGGCGAACAGGTGCTCCAGATAGACGTAGAGGCGGATATTCTCGGTCAGCAGATGGCCTTGCAAGGCCGTGCGGAAGGCTTCCAGCTTTTCCGCCGCCGCCCTGACATCGCCCCGCGCGGCGGCTTCGCTGGTTTCGCCGAACAAGCCGAGCAGCACGCGATGGTCGTCGGTCAATTTGGCGATGAGTTCCGGGTGAAAACGGATATTGGTGCCCGGCGCGACCGCTCCCTCGCGGACGGCGACCGGCGGCGTCTCGGTGACCGGCGCCTCGCGTTGGCCGAATAGCAGATTGAACAAGCGTTTGAACATGGCAGCACCCCCGCGCGCAAGAATTGTGATCGCACGCTATCCCTGCTTTTCTGCCATGGCTTTAACACGCATCAAAGCGCTTCTTGCAAACGGCGCGCCGATCAGCCCCGTACAATGACGCCATGTCCGCCATCTCGCCTCCCAACGCCTTGCCCGTCCGCCTGCTCGGCATTGATCCCGGCCTCAGGGTGACGGGTTTTGGCGTTATCGAAAAGCACGGCGGGCAGTTGCGCTATATCGCCAGCGGCTGCATCAAGTCGAATGACAAGGAAGGGCTGCCTGAGCGCATCGCCACGCTGTTTTCCGGCATTGGCGAAGTAATCGCCGCCTACCGGCCGGATCAGGCGGCGGTGGAAAAGGTGTTCGTCAATGTCAATCCGCAATCGACGCTGCTGCTCGGTCAGGCGCGCGGCGCGGCGATCAGCGCCCTGGTGCATGGCGGCTTGCCGGTGGCCGAATATACCGCGCTGCAAGTCAAGCAGGCGGTGGTTGGCCAGGGCAAGGCGGCCAAGGAGCAGGTGCAGGCGATGGTGGTGCGCCTGCTTGGCCTCTCCGGCATGCCGTCGGCCGATGCCGCCGACGCGCTAGCCTGCGCCATTTGCCATGCCCACGGCGGGCAGGGCCTGGGGGGGCTTGCGACGGCGGGGTATCGCATTCGCGGCGGCCGGCTGATAGGATGAGCGGCTGTTTGAACATACAGTATCCGGATCGCCCATGATAGGCAGACTCAGCGGCCTCATCGCCGAAAAAAACCCGCCGCATATCCTGCTCGACGTCGGCGGCGTCGGCTACGAGCTCGATGTGCCAATGAGCACCTTCTATCACCTGCCGGGCGCGGGCGAGCGGACGACGCTCCTGACCCACTTCGCGGTGCGCGAGGATGGTCATTTTCTCTACGGTTTTTTGAGCGAGGCGGAGCGCTTCGCCTTTCGCCTGTTGCTGAAAATTTCCGGCATCGGCGCGCGCACCGCGCTGTCGGTGCTCTCCGGCCTGTCGGTCGACGATCTGGCGGCGGCCGTCGCCCGCCAGGAAATCGGGCGTCTGGTCAAAATTCCCGGCATTGGCAAGAAAACCGCCGAACGTCTCTTGCTCGAATTGAAAGGCAAGCTGGCCGAGGCGGGCGGCGCGGCGCCCGGCGTCGTTGCCAACGCGGCTCGCGACGACATACTCAATGCCCTGTTGGCCCTTGGCTATAACGACAAGGAGGCCAATGCGGCATTGAAGCAACTGCCGGCGGATGTCGCCACCGCCGACGGCATCCGTCAGGCGCTCAAGCTCTTGTCCAAAGTCTGATGCTGGCCGAACTCGACCCCAAGCGCCTGGCGCAAATCGCGCTGGTGGTGCTGCTCATCATCGGCTGCGTTGCCGTGGTGCTGCCTTTTGTCGGCGCCGTTTTGTTCGCCTTCGTGATCTGGATCTGTTCCTGGAGGGTGTACCGCGACCGGCTCTTGCCGCGCCTCTTGGGCCGCCGCGCGCTCGGCGCGTCGCTGATGGTGCTGCTCTTGACCCTGATTCTGATTCTGCCGACCCTCATTCTGGCGAGTTCGCTCGCGAGCGGCGCGGATAGCGCGATTGCCTTCATCAAGTCCCATATCGAAAGCGGCCTGCCCGCGACGCCGCCGGCCTGGCTCGCCGGGCTGCCTGTGCTGGGCAACGATATTGATCGCGTCTGGCA
>CAZFHE010000218.1:0-1503 GCA_964518615.1 uncultured Dechloromonas sp.
GCGCCGCCGCGCCGCTGGCGGACTGTTCGGCGCTTTGCTCGACAAAGGTTTCGCTGGAGCCTTCAGGCAGGATTTTGTCCGTCTCGCGCAGCAGGTCCTTGACGTTCTTTTCCAACGATTCCCAGAACTGATTACGGGTGCTGTTCTCGATGCGCGTATTCGACACATTGCCGCCGCCGGTCGTCCCGCCCGCGCCCGTGTTGCTGGCGATGCCGGTGGCGATTTGGGTATTGGTCGACACCATGGCCGTCGTCTTGCGCGACATGTTCATGTAGTCGATGTGGTAATGCTTGAGGAAAGGCGAGTCGGGCATTACCGCCAGATTCGGCCCGTCGAGCTCGAAGCGCATATCCACCTGCCGGGCGATGCGGCTGAGGATTTGCGGCAGGGTCTGGTCGATGGCATTGAGCGTGACGACGCCAGCGATGCCGGGATGGATGTCGATTTGGACCTTGGCGTCGCGCGCCAGGGCGAACAGGAGGTCTTGCACTGGCACGTTGTGAACCAGCACGCTAAAGGTTTCGGCCTTGACTTGGGGGCGCGGCGCGGGCAGGGCCAGGGTTTGCTGAACCGGGGCCGGGATCGGGGCCGTGGCCGCCGGCTTGGCGGCTTCGGCCTTGAGATGGCCGGCGAGCGGTTCACGCGGCGTCGGGGCCGTACAGGCAGCCAACAGCAGGGCGATGATCGTTGCGCTGGAATACCCGATTTTCATCGGCTCTTTACCTTGTCTCGATGGTCAGGCCCCATCTGGCCCGTATCCGGGCGATGCTAGCATGTCCGCCCTTGGGTCGCCATGCTCTTGCAATCACATCCCGTGCGCCCCGCCGCCGGTTCAGCCCCGGCGCATGGCGTCGAAAAACTCGGCGTTGCCCTTGGTCGATTTGACCTTGTCGAGCAGGAATTCCATGGCTTCGAGATCGTCCATCGGATAGCAGAGTTTTCTGAGCACCCACATTTTTTGCAACACGTCGGGCTTCAGCAGCAATTCCTCGCGGCGGGTGCCGGAGCGATTGACATTGATGGCCGGGTACATGCGCTTTTCGGCCATGCGACGGTCGAGATGGATTTCGGAATTGCCGGTGCCCTTGAATTCCTCGTAAATCACCTCGTCCATGCGGCTGCCGGTGTCGATCAGCGCGGTGGCGATGATGGTCAGCGAACCGCCTTCTTCAATGTTGCGGGCGGCGCCGAAAAAGCGCTTGGGCTTTTGCAGGGCGTTGGCATCGACGCCGCCGGTCAGCACCTTGCCGGAAGCCGGCTGCACGGTGTTGTAGGCGCGCGCCAGGCGGGTGATCGAGTCGAGCAGGATGACCACGTCCTTTTTGTGCTCGACCAGGCGCTTGGCCTTCTCGATGACCATTTCGGCCACGGCGACGTGGCGGGTGGCCGGCTCGTCGAAGGTCGAGGCGACGACCTCGCCCTTGACGGTGCGGGTCATCTCGGTGACTTCTTCCGGGCGCTCGTCGATCAGCAGCACGATCAGCGCGACTTCCGGGTGATTGG
>CAZFHE010000219.1:0-1693 GCA_964518615.1 uncultured Dechloromonas sp.
CAATGGCTACCAGTCCTTGCACACCACCTTGATCGGACCCTACGGTACGCCGGTCGAGGTGCAGATTCGCACCCGCGAAATGCACAATGTCGCCCAGGAGGGCGTGGCCGCGCACTGGCTCTATAAAGATAGCGAGGAGAGCGGGGCCGACTTGCAGGTCAAGACGCACAAGTGGCTGGAGTCGTTGCTCGAAATGCAGGGCAGCGATTCCGCCGAGTTTTTCGAAAACGTCAAGATCGACCTCTTCCCCGACGAGGTCTATGTCTTTACCCCCAAGGGCCGGATCATGGCCATGCCGGCCGGCGCGACCGTGGTCGATTTTGCCTATGCGGTGCATACCGATATCGGTCATCACTGCTCGGCGGCGCGCGTCAATCACGAACTGGCCCCCTTGCGCACCGAATTGCGCAATGGCGATCTGGTCGAAATCATCACTTCCTTGCAGGCAACGCCCAATCCGGCCTGGCTGACCTATGCCAAAACCGGCCGGGCGCGCAGCAAGATTCGCCATTTCCTGCGCATCATGCGTAACGAGGAATCGGCCCGCTTGGGCGAGCGCCTGTTGCGCCAGGAATTGCTGTCGCTCGGCGTGGTGCCGATTTCGATTCCGACTGCCGCCTGGGAGGAACTGGTCAAATCCGACGGCCAGAAATCCATCGAGGAGCTCTATGCCGCGATCGGTCTTGGCAAGCGCCTGCCCTCGGTGGTTGCCCGCCGTCTCCTGGCGCGCGAGAACCTGTCGCCGGAAAACCCGGGCAGCATGACGCTGGCCATCCACGGCACCGAGGGCATGGCCATCCAGCTGGCCCGCTGCTGCCAGCCGATACCCGGCGATCCCATCATCGGTTCGATCCGCAAGGGGACCGGCATGGTGATCCATATCCACGACTGCCCGGCAATCAGGAAATCGCGCGCGAAGGAACCGCAAAAGTGGATCGACGTCGAGTGGGAGCCCGAGGAAGGCAAGCTGTTCGACGTTCGTATCAAGCTCGAGGTCAGGAATACCCGGGGCGTGCTGGGCCAGGTCGCGGCGGCGATTGCGGAAGCCGGCTCGAATATCGAGTCCGTGGCGATGGAATCCGATCCGGAGGGCTTGTTCTCCTGGTTGCGCTTCACCATCCAGGTGTCCCATCGCAATCATCTGGCGGCCGTGATGCGCGGCATGCGCCATATTCCCGATGTCAGCCGCATTGCCCGCGAGCGGGGCGGCGAGGCGTGATTCCATTTCTAAATCAACCGATTACTTTGTCGGCTTCGCTTGCCGTACAACCGTACTGTCTGCGCTTCGCCTTCGCGTACTCGGCTGATTTAGAAATGGAATAACCCAAGCGGCGGCTGTCGCGCCGCTTGGTGGCGATCCACTCGCGGCCATTATCGTCCAGGTGGAAGTAGCGCGCCAATTCTTCGCTGGAAAGCGTATCTGGATAGCGGCCGTAGCGTTCCCGTTGCGTGACGGACAGGAAGCTGACCGGCATGGATTCAAAGCGCCTCGGCGCAGAAGATAGCCGGAGTAAAGCGTTTGCCTCAGCGTTGACGTCGCTCTTCTGGTCAGCGCCAGGGCGATTGCATTTATTCATCATGAACTGGTTTGATGCCCAAGAAGCTCATACGGAAGTCGTCATTCCAGGCGGCGAGTTTTCTTTTTTTGGTGAGGCTGAGTTTGCCGAGGCCGGCGGTTGCGGGTTCCAGGCGC
>CAZFHE010000220.1:0-2675 GCA_964518615.1 uncultured Dechloromonas sp.
GCCAACCCGATCGAAGCCATGGGGCTCGATGCCTTTGCCGATGAAGCCGCCCGCTCGGGCGTCGATGGCGGGCTGGTCGTGGACTATCCGCCGGAGGAAGCGGCCGAGTTCGGCGCGGCGATGAAGGCGCGCGGCATGGACCCGATCTTTCTTCTCGCGCCGACCTCGACGCCGGCGCGCATCGCCCAGGCGGCGGCCATCGCCAGCGGCTATGTTTATTACGTGTCGCTGGCCGGCGTCACCGGCCCCGGCGCGCCTCCCGGCCATTCGCGAAAAACCCGGCCTGCCGGTCGGCGTCGGCTTCGGCATTCGCGACGCAGCGACCGCCGCGCGCATCGCAAGCTTTGCCGATGCCGTCGTCGTCGGCAGCCGGATTATTGAAGAAATCGAAAAATCGACCCCTGATACCGCCTGCGCCCATGTCGAGGCGCTGGTCGCGGAACTTCGCCGCGGCATGGATGATCTGAATACCGAGGTAAATCAATGAGCTGGCTGACCAAACTGCTACCCCCGAAAATCAAGCGCGAACAGGGCGGCCCGCAGCGCCGCAGCCATCTGCCGGAGGGCCTGTGGAGCAAATGTCCGGCCTGCGAGGAGGTGCTCTACGCAACCGATCTCGCCAATAACCTGCAAGTCTGCCCAAAGTGCGGCCACCATAACCGCCTCAATGCCCGTCAGCGCCTCGACGTGCTGCTCGACGCCGAAGACCGCCGCGAAATCGGCGCCGAGGTGGTGCCGGTCGACAGCCTGAAATTCAAGGATTCAAAAAAATATCCGGATCGTCTGATGGAAGCTAATCGCGGCACCGGCGAAAGCGATTCGCTCATCGTGCTGCAAGGGGCGATCAAGGGTAATCCGGTGGTCGCCGCCGCCTTCGAGTTCGACTTCATGGGCGGCTCGATGGGCTCGGTGCTCGGCGAGCGCTTCGTGCGCGGCGTGCAACTCGCGGTCGAGCAGAAACTGCCCTTCATCTGCATCACCGCCTCGGGCGGCGCCCGCATGCAGGAAGGACTCTTCTCGCTGATGCAAATGGCCAAATGCACGGCGGCCCTGACCCGGCTCTCGGAAATCGGCCAGCCCTATATTTCGATTCTGACCGACCCGACCATGGGCGGCGTCTCGGCCTCCTTCGCCTTTGTCGGCGACGTGGTCATGGCCGAGCCGAACGCCCTGATCGGCTTCGCCGGCCCGCGCGTCATCGAGCAGACCGTGCGCGAAAAACTGCCGGAAGGTTTCCAGCGCTCCGAATTCCTGCTGGAGAAAGGCGCCATCGACATGATCGTCGACCGTCGCCAACTGCGCGACCAAGTGGCGCGGACGCTGGCGCTGTTGCAGAAGTTGCCGGTTGCGGCTTGAGGCGGATTTACATCGCAGACTTCGCATGTCCGAGCAGAACCGGTTCGCCGTAGTCGAGATACACACCAGCCCGTGGGAGGCGCACGTCAGCCGGGCCTTGCTCGAATCGGAAGGAATTCCCGCGCTCCTCGCCAACGAGCATCATATTTGGGCAAGCTGGAGGATGTCCTTTGCCCTGGGGGGCGTGCGTGTACTCGTCCCCGCCAACTGTGTTGAAGCTGCCGTGAATGTGTTCAAAATCCGGGATTCCGGTGAATTGCAGGCCGCTTTGCTGGCGCAGCAACCGTTCGGGCAGCCGATCTGTTTGCAGTGCGGCGCAAGCGAACTCATCACGACGCGAAATTGGTTATCCGTGACGGTAGCGGCGCTCTCTTTCTTCGTCTGGTTGATTATTTTTCCGCCGACCAAAGAGACACGGTGTTCTGTCTGCGGGAGTTCGACAATTGGCGAAACCTGAAGGCGTCCGGCAGGAATGGATATGACAACTGGTCTAGTGACCCTCGCCGACTGGCTAACCCACCTCGAAGCCCTGCATCCCCAGGGGCAGGCCGGCATCGAGCTGGGGCTTGAGCGCGTCCGCGCGGTCAAGGCGCGGCTTGGGCAGACACAGCATTGCCCGGTGATTACCGTCGGCGGCACCAACGGCAAGGGCTCGACCTGCGCCTATTTGGAAAACATCCTCGGCAAGGCCGGCTACCGGGTTGGCTGCTACACCTCGCCGCACCTGCTGGCTTACAACGAACGGGTCCGCATCAATGGTGTTCCGGTCGGTGATGACGCGCTGTGCGCCGCGTTTGACAAAGTCGAGGCGGCGCGTTTGGCGAGCGGCGCGGCGCTGACCTATTTCGAATTCGGCACCCTGGCCGCCTGGGAGGTTTTCGCCGCTGCCGGCGTCGAGGCGGCGGTGCTGGAAGTTGGCCTCGGCGGGCGGCTCGATGCCGTCAATGTCTTTGATCCGGATGTCGCCATCGTCACCACCGTGGCGCTCGATCATACCGACTGGCTGGGTTCCGACCGCGAGGCGATCGGCTTCGAGAAAGCGGGCATTTACCGCGCCGGCAAGCCGGCCTTGTGCGCCGACCCGGAGCCGCCCCAAAGCCTGCTCGCCCATGCGTCGGCGATTGGCGCCGATCTGCGCCTCATTGGCCGTGATTTCGGCTTCGCCCGGCCGCCGGCCGATGCCGCCGAGAGCCGCTTGCAATGGCAGTGGTGGTGTAAAAGCGGCGAGCGGCTGTTGAAGCGCTCGCTGGCTTACCCCGGCCTGCGCGGCCCGACGCAATTGGCCAATGCGGCGGTGGCGCTGGCGGCGCTGGAAGCCA
>CAZFHE010000221.1:0-5315 GCA_964518615.1 uncultured Dechloromonas sp.
CGGATTGAGATGATTTCATTGCCATTTCCTGTAGGGGCACGGCATGCCGTGCCCCTACAGTGCAACCCTTAATCGCCGGTTCTATAAGCTACAGCGTCGCCCAACGGGCGAACTGCGGGCCGAAGAAGGCGGTCAGAACCAGGGCCAGCGGCGCGAAGGCGATGAAGGCGCGCAGCACGTTTCGGATGAAGGGCGTCGCCAGTTCCGCTTCGATGAAATGGCGGGCGACCAGCGAGCCTTTGATCCAGACGATGAGGGCGACCAGGAGTTGCAGCCAGACGGCGCTGTGGAAATGCTGGCCGAGTTCGAGGCTGAGCACGGTCAGCGCGACGAGGAGCAGCCAGGCGATGAATAGCGGGCGGATGGCGATATTGGGACGGGCGGTTTGCGTAGCCATGATTTACGCCAGCACGTAGAAGAAGGGGAAGATCACCAGCCAGATGATGTCGGTGGCGTGCCAGTAGCTCGCCAGGGATTCCAGGCCGCTGTGTTCCTCGGCGCTGTAACCGCCGGCCAGGTGGCGGGCGAGCACCCAGAAAATGCCGAGAATGCCCCACATCGCATGGACCAGGTGATTGAAGGTCAGGTAGTAATACACCGTGAAGAATATGCCCGAGCTGCCATTGATGCCGTGCGCGAGGTTCCAGCGGATTTCCAGGACTTTGACGATCGGGTAGCCCAGCGCCACGACCAGCCCGGCCGCCAGCCAGAGTATCGACTGCTGGCGGCGACCGGCGCGCAGGGTGGTCACCGAGCAGGCGATGAAAAAACTGCTGGTCAGCATCAAGAGCGTGATGACCGTGCCGGCGGTACGCGACAGGCGTTCGGCCCCCTGTTCGAAAGCCTCGGGAAAGTGGGAGCGGGCAACGAAATACACGGTGAAGAGCACCATGAATTCGACGAATTCGCAGGTGATCCCGACCCAGATGCCCTTGTTGCCGGGAATGCGCCCGACGGATGGCGCGGCCGGGGCCTCGGGAGCGGGAACGGTGATGGCCGTCATGACGAAAACTCCTTCAGGGATTTCGGCATTGTGGCGAGGATGGAGCAAAAAAAATTTGATGGATGCCGGAAATCCGGCAGGGCGCTTTGGCGGCTCCTGAGCTTGGCGCCGCTTCGTGCTACCCTTTCGCGATCATGAGTCACGCCAACAAGTCACGCCGGCCGCCGCCAGCCAATCCGCTCGATGCCCGCTTGCCAGTCTGGCGCGACGCTCAGGGCGAGCCGCTCGCCTGCATCGAGAAAATTCGGGTCATGAACGACAATTTCACCGAATTGCGCCAGATGCTTATCGACGCGCTCGAGGACGGCATTTTGATGGGCGCGGACGAAGCCAGCTTGCGCGCCTGTTTCGCGGCGCTGGCGGCCGAGGCGCCGATCAGCGTGACGGCGCTGCCGCCGGAGGAAAAAACGCCGGATCAGCGATAGACCAGGACCGGCACCTTGGAGTGCGTCAGGACCTTGTGGGTCTCGCTGCCGAGCAGAAAGCCGCTGATGCCGCGGCGGCCATGCGAGGCCATGAAAATCAGGTCGCAACCGGATTTTTCGGCGGCTTCGATAATGGCCTGGTAGGGCACGTCGCTGGTGGCGCTCACGATGTCGCAGCCAACGCCGGCCTCGGCGCACATCGCCTTGACCGCGCCGAGATACTCATTGGCTTGCTGTTCGGCCATTTCGGCGAATTTTTCCGGCGTGGTCGGATCAATCAGCGCGCCTTCGCCGAAGTAGGCGATCGGATATTCCGGCTTGGCAAAAAATGCCGTGACGCGGGCGCCGGTCTCCTGGGCAAAGAGAACAGCCCGGCGGGCAGTGGCCTGCGACAACGCCGAGCCGTCGGTCGGAACGAGGATGTGCTTGAACATGGTGTGCCTCCTGAAACCTTCTGCCGGCGTTGCTTTCCGCCTGATTCGGGGCATGCTACGCCAAGTCGGGAGGATGTCAAACATGCGTCCGGGCTTCTCCAAAGCGGCGGGCGAGCTCATGGCTTCCGGTGTTCGGGTCGCGGTGATCTGGCTTTGCGGCCTTTGGCCGGGGGCTATACCCGGCTAGTTCGTCAGCCTGTAATATGGCGGCCATCTTTGGCCAAAAGGGGTAAGACAGATGTCCGCGCATGCATCGAACAGGAATCACGGCATAGATTTACGGCATGAAAGTCCCTTGGAAACCCTCGGTCACGCGGTGAGCAGGGCCTTCGATCCCTATGGCGTGACCACCTCGCTGATCCAGGCCCAGCTTTCCTGGATGCTGCACCCGCAGGAACTGCTGCGCGCCCTGAGCGCGCTTTCCTCGGATCTCATGGCCTTGCAGTCGCATGTGGTGAACCGGGCTTTCGGCGCGCCCTCGGCCGATGTCATCGCCCCCCATGCCGACGATGCCCGTTTCGCCGACCCGGTTTGGACCGAGTCGGCCACTTGGGACATCATCAAGGAGTGGTATCTGGCCTTCACCCGCCATTTCGAGGACATGCTGTTCGAGACCCCGGGCCTGTCGGATAAGGAGCGCCGGCGTTCCGCCTTCTGGCTGCGCAAATGGCTGAACATGGTGGCGCCGACCAATTTCTTCTGGCTCAACCCGGTGGCCATGCGCCGTTTTGTCGAAACCCGGGGCGAGAGTCTCAAGCAGGGCTGGGAAAACTTCCAGCACGGCATGGAGGCGAAGAATATCCTGATGGTCGAGTCGGATGCCTTCACGGTCGGCCGCGATCTGGCGACGACGGCGGGCAAGGTGATTTTCCGCAACCGCCTCGTTGAATTGATCCATTACGCGCCGACCACCGACAAGGTGCGGGCGATGCCCATTCTCATCACCACGCCGTGGATCAACAAGTTCTACATCCTCGACCTGACCGCCAAGAAGAGCATGGTCAAATACCTGACCGACCAGGGCTTCTCGGTGTTCATCACCAGCTGGAAAAATCCGGACGAGAACATGGCCGATGTCACCTTCGATGACTACCTGCTCGAAGGCGTTGCCGAGGCGGTGCGCGTTGTCCGCGAGTTCTGCAAGGCGCCGCAGATCCATCTGGTCGGCTACTGTATCGGCGGCACGCTGGTCTCCACCTACATGGCCTGGGCCAACAAGCGCTTCGGGCCGGACAAGATGCCGGTCGCCCACTGGACGCTATTTACCACCCTGACGGACTTTTCCAATCCCGGCGACATCGACGTCTTTATCGACGAAGCCTGCATCAGCGCGCTGGAAGAGTCGATGTCGCGCAAGGGCTATCTCGATGGCACCGAGATGGCGGCCTCTTTCCGCATGCTGCGCTCGAACAGCCTGATTTGGAATTACTGGGTTCACAGCTACCTGCTCGGCGAGCCGCTGCCGGCCTTCGACGTGCTCTTCTGGAACATGGATTCGACGCGCATGCCGCAGGCCATGCATTCCTGGTATCTGCGCGAGCTCTACCTGCACAACAACCTGATCAAGCGCAAAAAACTCTCCATCGGCGGCGAGAGCATCGACCTCGACGGCATCGTCCAGCCGCTCTATGCCGTGACCGCCGAGGACGACCACATCGCGCCCTGGAAGCAGTGCTACCGCATCAGGAAGCAGATCAATGTCGCCGCGCCCGTGCGTTTCGTGCTGTCGACCTCGGGCCATATCCTCGGCATCGTCAATCCGCCGGTCAATCCGCCCAAGCGCGCCTACTGGATCGCCGAGCCGGAACGCAACGAACACTGGGAACACTGGTTCGAGCGCGCCGAGAAGAGGCAGGGTACCTGGTGGGAGGACTGGACGCGCTGGCTGGGCGAATGCACCGGCCCGCTGGTCGCCGCCTATCCAGCCGACAACAGCGAGTTTCCGGCGCTGAGCGATGCTCCCGGAGGCTATGTGCTGGAGAAATGAGGCCGATGCCGCCGGGCGTGTTGTAAGCCCGGCCGCCTGGAACAAGAGGGCGGCCGGGACCAAAACCCGGGCAATTTGACTGCCGTCAAAGTTCGTTGCGGGGGATCGCATGACAATGGGCAGGATCCAATCGCGACGAGCACAAAATGACCACGATCCGCAGTTTCATGACTGGCGATCATCGCCATTGCGACGATTTGTTCGCCGAGGCCGAAGAGGCCATGGCGAAGGGCAATGCCGAGGCGGGCAAGGCCGCCTTCGGCCATTTCCGTCTCGCCCTACTGGCCCATTTCGCCGCCGAGGAAAAAACCCTGTTCCCCGCCTTCGAAGCCAAGACCGGCATGACGATGGGGCCGACCCGGGTCATGCGCATGGAGCACGAGCAGATGCGGATGCTGCTCGACGAGGCGGCCAAGGCGCTTGATCTTGGCGACAGCGACGATTATTTCGGCCAGGCCGAAACCCTGCTGATCATGATGCAGCAGCACAACATCAAGGAAGAGAACATGCTCTATCCGATGTGCGATGAGCATCTGGCCGCCGAGGCGCCGGAATTGCTGACGCACATCGAGACCGAGCTGGCGGAAACATGACGCATCCGAAAACGCCGCATGTCGTCGACGCGCGCTACATGGAGCCGCCGGAACCCTTCGTGCGCACCATGGAAATGCTCGACACCCTACAGCCCGGCGAAAAGATGCTGCTGCTGCTATTTCGCGAACCGCACCCGCTATACCGGGTTCTGCGTCAGAACGGCCACGCGTTCGAAAGCGAACTGTTGCCCGACGGAAGCTTCGAAATTCTGATTACGCGCTGAACGGTGGCGAATATCTCTTCGCTTTCCCTCGACAACGCGCCCCCGCTGGCGGCCCCGTTGCGCTTCTTCCTGACCGCGCCCTTGTTCCTGGTTCTGGCGGGAGTCTTGCTGCTCGTTTCCGGCAGCGAAATTTTCGCCTCGCGCTGGATGCCGGCCACGCTCGCGCTGGTGCATCTCTTCACCATCGGCTTCATGCTCCAGGTGATGATCGGCGCTCTGATCCAGGTCTTGCCGGTGGTCGCCGGGCTCGAGCTGCGCCGGCCGCTGCCGCTCGCCCGGCTTGTCCATGTCGCGCTCTCTGCCGGCACGCTGTTGCTGGCCGGCGGTTTCCTCGCCGATTCGTCGGCGCTCTTGCACTCAGCCGCCGCGCTGCTCTCCTTTGGCATCGGAGCCTTCCTGCTCGCCGCCCTGCCGCTTCTTGCAAAAGCCTCGACCAGCCCGACCCTACTCGGCCTCAAACTCTCGCTGATGGGCCTCGCCGGCGTCGCAGCCCTGGGCGTGATGCTGGCGCTCGGCCTGGCTCAGGGCTGGCCGCTGCCCTATCCGGAACTCTCCGATCTGCATGCCGGCTGGGGGCTTGCCGCCTGGGCCGGCGCGCTCCTGGCGGCAATGGCCTATGTGGTGGTGCCGATGTTCCAGCTGACGCCCG
>CAZFHE010000222.1:0-1504 GCA_964518615.1 uncultured Dechloromonas sp.
AGGGTCAGCACGCCGAGGATGTTGGATAGGGTTTTCAACATCTCTTCCTGGGTGACGATGGTGAAATCCTCGCGCCCGTGGCGGGCGATCAGGCGCTCGCGGATGACTGCCGCGACCTGGGCCGAGGGCGCGCCTTCGGCCGCCGCGATATTGATTTCGTCCAGACCCTCGCGATTGAACAATTCCTGGGCGCGGGCGGCGGGGATGAAGACCGTGTCGTCGAGGTCGATGCCCAGAAACTGGCCTTTCGGGGCGAGCACGCCGATCACCCGGAATTGCAGGCCGCCGATGCGCAGGCGCTGGCCCAGCGCGTTTTCGCTCCCGAACAATTCTTCCTTGACCTTGGGCCCGAGCACGACGAAGGCGCGGGCGCTGCCGGCCTCCTCGTCGGGCAGGAAGCGGCCGCTTTGCAGGGTCGATTTATAGATGATGGGCAGATGGGCGTTGACGCCGGAAACCAGCGTGCGCCGGGTGCGGCCATTGGCCGAGAGTTCGGCATTGCCGCGCACATTGGGCGTCACGGCGACGATATGGGGCAGGCGTTCGAGGGAGCGGGCGTCGTCGAGCGACAGCGGCCGGGCGGAGGAGGGCAGGCCGGAGGGCGCGCCGCCGGTGCGCGTCTTGCCGGGGGTGACGGCGATGACGTTAGTGCCAAATTGGGTGAATTCGCCGAGCACGAAGCGGTGAATGCCTTCGCCGATGGAGGTGAGCAGGATCACGGCGGCAATGCCGACGGCGATGCCGAGCAGGGTCAGAAAGCTGCGCAGGCGCTGGGCGGCGATGGCGCGGGCGGCGAGATGCAGGGAGTCGGCCAATAGCATGGTCGGTGCTCAATGCCTCATCAGCGCCTGCACCGGATCGAGCCGGGCGGCGCGGCGGGCGGGCATGACGCCGAACAGCAGGCCGGTGGCCAGCGCCGTGGAGAGTCCCGCGATCACCGCCCAATCCGGCGGATAAGCGGGAAAGACGGGAAAAGCGAGGCGCAGCGCGAAAGCCCCCAACTGGCCGAGCAGATAGCCGACGACGGCCCCGAGGCTGGAGAGCATCGCCGCCTCGGTCAGAAAGGCGAGGCGTATGGTTCTGGCCTGTGCGCCGAGCGCCTTCAAGAGCCCAATCTCGCCGGTGCGCTGGGTCACGGCGACCAGCATCACATTCATCACCAGAATGCCGGCCACCGCCAGGCTGATCGCGGCGATGCCGGCCACGCCCAGGGTCAGCGTGCCGAGCAGTTTGTCGAAGGTGGCGAGGATGGCGTCCTGGGTGATGACCGTGACATCTTCCTCGCCATGGTGGCGGGCTCGGATGATGTCGGCGGCTTGCGCCTTGGCCAGCGGAATCGCCTCGCGGCTCTTGGCCTCGACCAGAATGCGAAACAGGGTGTTGGTATTGAACATGGCCTGGGCCAGCGCCACCGGCACGATGACCAGCTCGTCGGTATTCATGCCGAGCCCCTGGCCGCTCGGCTGCAAGACGCCAATCACGCGCAAGCGCCGGTCGCCGATGC
>CAZFHE010000223.1:0-3992 GCA_964518615.1 uncultured Dechloromonas sp.
TCCATGCCGCGCCCGATGTCACCCTGGTCGAGGATCTCGCCCGCCGCGACCTGACCATCAACGCCATGGCCCGTGACGAGGCCGGCCAGTTGATCGACCCCTACGAGGGCCGCCGCGATCTGGCCGACAAGGTATTGCGCCACGTCGGCCCGGCTTTTGCCGAAGACCCGGTGCGCCTCTTGCGCCTGGCCCGCTTCGCCGCCCGTTTCGGCGATTTCACGGTGGCCCGGGAAACCCTGGAACTGATGCGCGCCATGGTGGCCGATGGCGAAGTCGATCATCTGGTGGCCGAGCGCGTCTGGCAGGAACTGGCCAAGGGACTGATGGAAGCCGAGCCCGCGCGGATGTTCGAGGGGTTGCGCGAATGCGGCGCGCTGGCCCGCCTGTTGCCGGAAGTCGAAGCCCTGTTCGGCGTGCCGCAGCGCGCCGATCATCACCCGGAAATCGACGCCGGCATTCACACTCTGATGGTCGTCGCTCAGGCGGCCCGGCGCGGCTACGCGCTGCCGGTGCGCTTCGCGGCCCTGACCCACGATCTCGGCAAGGCCTTGACGCCGCCCGACATCCTGCCTCGCCATATCGGCCACGAAGAAGCCAGCGCGCGTCTGGTCGAGCAACTGGCGGCGCGCCTGCGCTTGCCCGCCGACTGCCGGGAGCTTGCGCTGCTGATGGCCCGTCATCACGGCAAGATTCACCGCGCGGGCGAATTGCGCGCCGCCACCCTCGTCGATCTGCTCGAAAAATGTGATGCCCTGCGCCGGCCGCAACGCTTCGAGCAATTGTTGCAAGCTTGTCTTTGCGACTACACCGGCCGCCTGGGCTGGGAAGACCGGCCCTATGTCAGCCCGGAGCGCCTCTTCGCGGCGTTGGCGGCGGTCAATGCCGTCAAGGCGGGCGATATTGCCCGCGCCTGCAAGGCGCCGGGGCAAATAGCCGAACGCATCCATGCGGCCCGCGTCCAGGCCGTCAGCCAGGCGCTCGATATCCCTCAGGCGGCCTTGGTTACAGCCAGCGGACCAGCAGCCACAACAACAGAGACAGCAGCAGGGTCGAGGCAAAGGGAAAGACATAGCGGCGGCCGCGAAATTCCAGGGCGAAATCGCCGGGCAGGCGGCCAAGGCGGATAAAGCGGGCGAAATGCGGCGTCAGGATGCCGAGCAGGAAGATGGCGACGAGGAGCGTCAGAACCCACTTCACCATGAATGGCCTTGCCTTCCGGGGGGAAAGTCGCATTTAATCATGTCTTACCCCCGATTGACCGCCATGATCCAGCACCACCGCTTCCAAGGGCTCGAACTTCTCTCCTGCCAGCCTTCCCGGCCTACCTCCCGTCCGCCGCTGCTCTTCATCCACGGCGCTTTCGCCGGCGCCTGGATGTGGAGCGAAACCTTCATGCCCTATTTTGCCGAGGCCGGTTACGCCTGCCACGCGCTATCGTTGCGCGGCCACGGCGGCAGCGACGGCCGTGAGCGCATCGACTGGCATTCGATCGCCGATTACGTCGATGATGTGATGACCGCCGTCGCCTGGCTGGGCGAAACCCCCGTGCTCATCGGGCATTCGATGGGCGGTTTCATGGTGCAGAAATTCCTGGAGCGCCGCGACGCCCCCGGCGCGGCGCTGATTTGCTCGGTGCCGCCGCAGGGCCTGATCGCCGCGCAATTTCAGTTATTGATGCAAAAACCCGAGTTGTTCGCCGAACTCAACCGCATCCTGGCCGGCCGCATCACCGATACCGCCACGCTGCGAGAAGCCTTGTTCGCCGGCGAGGCGGATGAAGCCATGCTGGAAACCTGGCTGAACAAAATGCAAGCGGAGTCGCCCCGGGCGCTGTGGGACATGACGATGTTCAATCTGCCCAATCTGCTCGCCATGCACCGGCCGCCGATGCTGATTCTCGGCGCGGAACATGATGTGCTGGTGCCGGCCTTTCTGGTGCAGAGCACGGCCCGTACCTACAATCTGCCCTGCCATATTTTCCGTGGCATGGGCCACGCCGTGACCCACGAAAAAGAATGGCCGCTGGTGGCGGCCATGCTGCGCGACTGGCTGGCGACGCTCAAACCCTGAGGTCGACGCTGTTGCCCAGATGGGGGGGATTGTTGCTCGCGGACGGCAAGGCCGCCAGCAATTGCAAGGCCGTCTGGGCCTGGGCGTCGATGGCCTTCTTCATCACCAGGAGCGCCACCGCATCGCCCGTGCGCGTTTGCGTCAGAGCCGCGCTCTGGCTGATCAGCGATCCGATGTCCATCTTGTTTTCACTCTGGGGAAAAACACGCCTGCCATTCCAATGTAGTGGCCAAGCCAGGAATTGCAATAGCCTGGCGGCGGATTTCTGCGGACCTTGCCCGCGCCCCTGGGTTACAGCCGGTGGCGATGATCGCCGGCCATGAAGCCGCAGAGCGGCTCGGAGAGTCCCCGGCCCAGGGCCAGCACCTTGAACAATTCGCCCATTTCGTGCGGCAGCAAGAGTTTGTTGACCGCGCCGGCCGCGCGCGGGTAGTCGGCGCTGTCGACCGGAATGTCGCCCAGATAATCGAGAATGCCGCAATTGAGCAGGAAACGCCCCTGGCTTGCGTAACCGAGCGCGTCAAGGCCAGCGCCGTCGGCGGCGGCGGCGATGGCGGTGAAATCGACATGGGCGGTCACGTCCTGCAAGCCAGGCAGGTAGAAGGGATCCGGATGGGCGTGGTGGCGGTAATGGCACATCAGCGTGCCGCGCTCGCGCTGCGGGTGGTAGAACTCGCGGCGCGGGAAGCCATAGTCGATCAAGAGCAGCAGGCCCTGTTGCAGGCGATGTCCCCATTCCGCCGTCCAAGCCCGGCTGGCCAGACCGATTTCGCTCTCAAAGCCCGGCGGCGGCTCGCATTGCGCGCTGATTTCCTCGGCGGCGGCGAGGAGAGCGCCGGCGGCCGGGCGTTCGCGCCAGGTGAAAGCCCCGTCGGCCGTCAGCGCGACGCCCCGGGCAAAAATGCCGTTTTCCCGCCAGGCGACGAGTTCCACCGGCAGGGCGTCGAGCAACTCGTTGGCCAGCACGACGCCGGAGAAGCTTTCCGGCAGGCGGTCGAGCCAGACGACGCGTCCGGCCAGATGCGGCGCCATCCGGGCCAACGTCGCCTGCTGGCGTTGGCGCAGATCGGCGGATAGATCGAGGATGAAATACCGCTCGGGCAGCGTTTGCCCGGCCTCCAGAGCCAGCAAGAGGTCGGCGGCCAGACGCCCGGAGCCCGCGCCGATTTCGCAAATCGCCGGGGCCGAGGCCGCCATGCCCTGTGCCACCTGGCGAGCCAGCGCCCGGGCGAACAGCGGCGTCATTTCGGGGGCCGTGACGAAATCCCCGTCCGCGCCAAATTTGCGCGCGCCGGCGGCGTAGTAGCCAAGGCCGGGGGCGTACAACAGCAGATCCATGAATCGGCCAAAGGAAAGCCAGCCGCCGCTCTCGGCGATGGCCGCCATCAGGCGTTGCTGTAAGCGCCGGCTGTGGGCCAGGGCTTCCGGATCGGGAATTGGCAGAGGGTTCATGGCGGCAAGGAAAAAGGGCGATTCTAGTGCGCTCGGGGTGTTCGCGCATGCGCTTTGCTCAATAGCCAGGGCAATCGCATGAGTAGCGATATCTATCTCGCCCTTGGGGATTTGCGGCGCGCGGCCACGGTGATTCGTCATTCCCGCGAGATTCTGGCGGGAAAACGAGGCCGCAGGCCGAAGTTTCGAGGAACGGCCATCCCGTGTCTTTGCCTTTCTCAATCGCTGTTTTCCGCGCCTGACGCGCGGGCGTACTTTTTCTTGTTTGGCCAAGAAAAAGTAGCCAAAAAGAAGGCCACCCCAGGTTACGCGGTCGGCTGCGCCGACTGCCCTGCGCGACTCGACGGGCCGGGCGGCCGGCTAATGAAAAGACGCCGGCCGACTTCCCCCGGCCCGTCTGCGTTGCTCGGCGCTCCACATGGGGCCCAAAGGCGTCGCAATGTGTCGGCCAAGGCTGAATTGGGCGTGAG
>CAZFHE010000224.1:0-2522 GCA_964518615.1 uncultured Dechloromonas sp.
GAGGCCCGGGCATCTGCTAGAATCCGCCCGGTTTTTTCAGGCTTTTCTCTTGTCTTCCCTCTCGGAAATTTTTTCTCCCGCCGGGCCGCTGGCCAAGGCCATTGCCGGCTATCGCGTGCGCCAACAGCAGGTCGAGATGGCCGAACGCATTGCCGCCGCCATCGACCGCTGTTCGGTGTTCATCGCCGAGGCCGGCACCGGCACGGGCAAGACGTTCGCCTATCTGGTTCCCGCCTTGCGCTCGGGCGGCAAGGTGATCGTGTCGACCGGCACCAAGACCTTGCAGGATCAGTTGTTCAACAAGGATCTGCCCATGGTCCGCGATGCGCTGAAGGCGCCGATCAAGATTGCGCTGTTGAAAGGGCGGGCCAATTATGTGTGCGCCTATCACCTCGAACGCGCGCTGGCCGATGGCCGTTTCTTGAGCCGCGAGGATGCCGCCGACGCCCGCCGCATCGCCGTGTTCGCCAAGGTCAGCCAAACCGGCGACAAGGCCGAATGCCTGGAGGTGAACGAGAATTCGCCGGTGTGGAATCACGCCACGTCGAGCCGCGAGAATTGTCTCGGCCAGGAGTGCCCGGATGTCAAGGGCTGTTTCGTGATGCAGGCGCGGCGCGAGGCGATGGCGGCCGATCTGGTGGTGGTCAATCACCACCTGTTTTTCGCCGACGTAATGTTGCGCGACGAGGGCATGGCCGAATTGCTGCCGGCCTGTAATACGGTGATTTTCGATGAGGCCCACCAGTTGCCCGAAGTGGCGACCCTGTTTTTCGGCGATAGCGTGTCGACGGCGCAGCTGGTCGATCTGGCCCGCGATGCCCGTTCCGAGGGCCTGGCCCATGCCCGCGACTGCATTCAACTGCAAACGGCGGCCCGGCAACTGGAGAAGCTGGCCAAGGATTTGCGCCTGACTGTCGGTATCGACGCGGGCCGTTTTTCCTGGGGGGCTTTGCAGGAGAAGCCGGAATTCGCTCCGGCGCTGAAAGCGCTGGAAGATGAGGTGACGGATTTCGCGGCCCTGCTCGAAACGCAGGCGGAGCGGGCCGAGGGCCTGGAAAAATGCTGGCAGCGGGCCGGCGATCTGGCGCGGGCGCTGGGCGAATGGCAGAACTTGACCGATGACGGCACCGTCCGCTGGGCCGAGGCATTTACCCATTCGCTGCAATTGAACGCAACGCCGCTCAATGTCGCCGAGATTTTCAGAAAGCAGATGGGCGGCCATCCGCGGGCCTGGATTTTTACCTCGGCGACCCTGGCGGTGCAGGGCAGGTTTCACCACTATTGCGCCGAACTCGGCCTTGGCGAGCCGGAATCGGCCTGCTGGCAAAGCCCCTTCGATTTCGGCAGCCAGGCCGTGCTGTATGCGCCGCTGGGCATGCCGGAGCCGAATTCCTACGGTTATACCGATGCCGTCGTCGAGGCCGCTTTTCCCGCCGTGCTCGCCTCCGGCGGCGGCGCGTTTTTTCTGTGCACCAGCCTGCGGGCCATGCGCCGCACGCACGAATTGTTGCAGGCGCGTCTTGCCGAGGCCGGCGTCGATATGCCGCTTTTGTTGCAGGGCGAGGGCAGCAAGAATGATTTGCTGCGGCGCTTTCGCTATCTTGGCAATGCCATCCTGGTCGGCAGCCAGAGCTTCTGGGAAGGCGTGGATGTGCGCGGCGAGGCGCTCTCCTTGGTGGTCATCGACAAAATTCCCTTCGCGCCGCCCGACGACCCGGTGCTTTCGGCGCGCATCGAGCAGATGAAGCGCCAGGGGCGAAACGCCTTCATGGAATACCAGTTGCCGCGCGCGGTCATCAATGTGAAGCAGGGCGCTGGCCGCTTGATCCGCGATGAAGAGGATCGCGGCGTGCTGATGATCTGCGATCCCAGGCTGCTATCAAAGCCCTATGGCCGCCGCGTGTGGCAAAGTCTGCCGCCGATGAAGCGAACCAAGGAATTGTCCGAGGTGCTGAATTTTTTTGCCGGGAGGAAGGCCCATGTTTAATCGCGACGCCCTCTCCAGGGCGCTGGCCGACGGGGCCGGCCTTGATCTCGACGCCCTGGCCATCAGCCATCCGGCGCTCTTCTCGCAAGCGGCGATCATTCTGCCGGCGGCCTCGCTGGATGCGATGCGCGAACTGGTGGCGGCCATCGAAACCGTCGTCGCGCTGCCGGAATACCGCCGCCGCGCGCTGGCCTGGGCGCCGCCCGGCGCGGGCGGCGAATTGCCGGCGCGCAGCGTTTTTTTCGGCTACGACTTTCACCTGGTCGACGGTCAGCCCAGGCTGATCGAAATCAATACCAATGCCGGCGGCGGCATGCTCAATGCCTGCCTGCTCCGGGCCCACGGCGCGCTGGACGCCGCCGCGCGCATCGAGGCGGATTTTGTCGCCATGTTCCGCGAGGAATGGCGCTTGTCGCGCGGGGACGCGCCGCTGACCCGCATCGCCATCGTCGATGAGAAACCGGCAGAGCAATATCTGTCGCCGGAGTTTGAGCTCTTTCGCCGCCTCTTCGAGCGCCACGGCATCGCGACGCTC
>CAZFHE010000225.1:0-8281 GCA_964518615.1 uncultured Dechloromonas sp.
AACGCCCCCGCGTCGGCGCATAAACCGCGTTCTCCAGCAACTGGCGCATCTCATCGACGCGGGAATTGGTCGCCGCATCAACTTCGAGCAAATCGACGAAACGGCCGCCGTCGATCTCCTGGCAAGCGGAGCAAGCGCCACAGGGCGTCGCCGTGACGCCGCTCTCGCAATTTAAGGATTTGGCGAGAATGCGGGCAATCGTCGTCTTGCCGACGCCGCGCGTGCCGGTGAAGAGATAAGCATGGTGCAGGCGCTGCTCGGACAAGGCATGGGTCAAAGCCCTGACCACGTGTTCTTGCCCGACGAGTGTCGAAAAATTGCGCGGCCGCCATTTGCGGGCAAGAACCTGATAACTCATGCGCCCCACACCAGAACAGAAAATGAAAGTGGCGAGCCTAACCCCCGGCACTTGCAGTAAATGGCTGTGGCTGCTTCCTTCCGGACCTGACCAGGTTCACCACCCTGCAATGCGGGGAGACCCGCCGGCGCGAATTCTAACACAGCCAATCCCTCTGGCGCTTTCGAGTCTGAAACGCAACAGCGCGATCGCACTTTCCCCAAAGGAGACAGGCCAGGCAGCGCGACAGCCTGGGAGGCAATCGGTGGTTTTCGCCGGAATTTATTCAGCCACTTGGCAGCCGCCGCCCCGCGGCATTCGGCGAAAAATGACGCGAACCCTCGCGGCCAGCGCCTGATTCCGCCCGGCCATGAAGCGAACCTGAGCGCCGGCATGCAAAAAGCGCTTTGCATTATCGTCCGCCTGGGCCATACTGCCGGACTCGGGTTTCCAGACAGTGTGTTGTTCCTGCACCGTCATCGGTTTGTCAGCTCCTCGGTCTTGGTTCTCGTGTTTTTCAATCTTTTCCAAGGATGCATGCAAATGGCAAACGGTACTGTCAAATGGTTTAACGACGCCAAGGGTTTTGGCTTCATTTCCCCCTCCGAAGGCGGCGAAGACGTCTTCGCTCACTTCTCCGCGATTCAAGGCGCTGGCTTCAAGACCCTGACCGAAAACCAGAAGGTCACCTTCGACATCGTCAGCGGCCCGAAGGGCAAGCAGGCCGCCAATATCCGCCCGGCTGAATAAGCCCGGCGATACGCCTCACTATGAAAGCCCGGTTCGCCGGGCTTTTTTCATTGGGGAAACGGCGGCTGCGTTAAAATTGCGCTTTTTATCCGCGAGATTGCCCGTGACTGGTATCACCATCGCCCTTTCCAAAGGCCGAATTTTCGACGAAACGCTGCCGCTCCTGGCCGCCGCCGGCATTGTGCCGAACGAGAATCCGGAAACCTCGCGCAAGCTGATCATCGAGACCAACCGCCCCCAGGTGCGCGTCGTCATCGTCCGCGCCACCGATGTGCCGACCTATGTCCAGTACGGCGCGGCGGATATCGGCGTGGCCGGCAAGGATGTGCTGATCGAGCATGGCGGCGAAGGGCTTTACGCGCCGCTCGACCTCGCCATCGCCAAGTGCAAGATGATGGTCGCCGTGCCGGAAGGCTTCGACTACGCCAATGCCGTGCGCCAGGGCGCCCGCCTCAAGGTGGCCTCCAAGTACATCAAGACGGCGCGCGAACATTTCGCCAGCAAGGGCGTCCACGTCGACCTGATCAAGCTCTACGGCTCGATGGAACTCGCGCCGCTGGCCGGTCTGGCCGACGCCATCGTCGACCTGGTATCGTCCGGCGGCACGCTGAAAGCCAACAAGCTGGTGGCCTGCGAGCACATCATGGACATTTCCTCGCGCCTGGTGGTCAACCAAGCGGCGCTCAAGGTCAAGCGCGAAATCCTGCAACCCATTATTGATGCCTTTGCCCAGGCGGCGGAGAAGTAATCCCATGGTCGCGATCAAACGCCTCTCTACAACCGATGCCGATTTTTCCGCCCAACTCGACGCCCTGCTCGCCTTCGAGGCGACGGCCGATGACGGCATCGAGCGCACCGTCGCCGGCATTTTGGCCGACGTCAAGGCGCGTGGCGATGCCGCGCTCATCGACTATACCCAGCGCTTCGACCGCCTGACAGCGGCGGCCATGAGCGAGCTCGAACTCTCGCCCCGCGAATTGCAGGCCGCCCTCGATGGCCTGCCGCTTGATCGCCGCTCGGCGCTCGAAGCGGCGGCCGCGCGCATCCGCGACTACCACCAGCGGCAAAAGCAGGAAGGCTGGTCTTACACCGAGGAATCGGAAGAAATGCGCGGCACCCGGCTCGGCCAGATGATCACCCCGCTCGACCGCGTCGGCCTCTACGTGCCGGGCGGCAAGGCCGCCTACCCCTCGTCCGTGCTGATGAACGCGATTCCGGCCAAAGTCGCCGGGGTCAAGGAACTGATCATGGTGGTGCCAACGCCCGGCGGCGAAAAAAACGCGCTGGTGCTGGCCGCCGCCTGCCTCGCCGGCGTCGACCGGGTATTCACCATCGGCGGCGCTCAGGCCGTCGGCGCGCTGGCCTACGGCACGCAAACCGTGCCGCGCGTCGATAAAATCGTCGGCCCCGGCAACGCCTACGTTGCCGCCGCCAAGCGCCGGGTATTCGGCATCGTCGGCATCGACATGGTCGCCGGCCCCTCGGAAATCCTGGTCGTCTCGGACGGCACGGCCAACCCCGACTGGGTGGCGATGGACCTTTTCTCGCAGGCCGAGCACGACGAACTGGCGCAATCTATCCTGATCTCAACCGACGCCGCCTTCATCGACCGCGTGGAAGCCAGCATCGCCAAGCTGCTGCCCACCATGCCGCGCCAAGCGGTGATACGCGCTTCCCTCGCCGATCGCGGCGCTTTCATCCAGGTGCGCGACATGCAAGAAGCAGTGACCATCGCCAACCGCATCGCGCCAGAGCACCTCGAACTCGCGCTCGACGACCCCGAGCCGTGGGTCGAGCAAATTCATCACGCCGGCGCCATTTTCATCGGCCACTACACCTCGGAATCGCTCGGCGACTACTGCGCCGGCCCCAACCATGTGCTGCCAACCTCCGGCTCAGCCCGCTTCTCGTCGCCGCTCGGCGTCTACGATTTCCAGAAACGCACCAGCCTGATCCAGGTATCTCCCGCCGGCGCCCAAACCCTGGGCCGCATCGCCGCCACGCTCGCCCACGGCGAAGGCTTGCCGGCGCACGCCAAATCGGCGGAGTTTCGCCTTCAGGGCTGAAAGCGGGGCGTTTGTTGGTGGCCGGCCTGTTGATACGACTCCTTGCACCCAAGCCGGGAACCCCGCTGTGAGAACACAAGGCGTCGTCTGACCGGATCACCCCGCGTAAGCCAAGACGAGGCATCAGGAGGAATTTTTCTCGCCAGGCGCGGACGAAGCGGCCTGCGCCTCACTCTCCTTGCCCCCGAAGAATCGTTCACCGTCTTCACGGCGACGCCATCTTTTCGAGATTCAGAGCCTCTCAAATTCCGGGGTAATTAAAAACAAGAAGGCCCGACAAGTTGCCTTGCCGGGCCGGATTCGGTCGTCATCTTGCGATGACACCTTATTGTAGCAACGGCTCTCACCCCGGAAAGCTACAAACAGATGTATTTTACACCCTTCGGATAACGACGAGGTACTTTCATGGAATTGCGCTATACGCTGGGCTTGGATATAGGGATTGCTTCGGTCGGTTGGGCTGTTCTCGGCAAAGATCATATTGTCGATATCGGCGTCCGTTGTTTTGATAAGGCGGAAACGGCCAAGGAAGGAGATCCGCTCAATCTGACGCGGCGCATGGCGCGGCTGACTCGCCATCGCCTGGCCCAGCGTGCATGGCGATTGAAAAAGCTGACGCGGGAACTCAAGCGTAGCGGCTTGATCGACAACAAGCATTTTTTCCTGCCCTCCAACCCTGTCGCCGTTTCTCCTTGGCGGCTGCGCGTCGAAGCCCTCGATAGACAATTAACCCGCGAAGAATGGGCGCGTGTCATATACCATTTGTGCAAGCACCGGGGATTTCATTGGGTCAGCCGGGCTGAGGAAAAGCAGGCGGAGGCCGATGCCAAGGGCGAAGGCGGACGGGTCAAGCAGGGTCTGGCGGGTACCCAGCGTCTGATGAAAGAAAAGCGCTATCGCTCCATCGCCGAGATGGTGCTGGCGGAATTTCCGGAAGCGCAGCGTAACAAGCAAGGCGAATATACCAAGGCGCTTTCCCGTGTTCTGTTGGGCGAAGAGTTGAAACAACTGTTCGAGGCGCAACGTCGCCACGGGAATCCATCTGCCGGTTCCGGACTGGAAGCGCTGGTTCTCGGTAACGGGGACCGCAAAAGCGGCTTATTCTGGCAACAGAATAAGCCGCTTTCCGGCGCCGCCTTGCTGAATATGCTCGGCAAATGCACGCTGGATAAATTTGAATATCGCGCCCCCAAGGCGAGCTTTACCGCCGAGCGCCATGTCTGGCTGACCCGTCTCAACAATCTGCGCATCGTTTGCGCGGGCGAGACGCGCCCATTGTCCGAAGCGGAGCGAAATGCGGCGCTTCCGCTGCCCTACCAGCAGACCAGCGACTTTACTTATAAACAACTGGGTAATGCCCTGGTCAAGTCTGGCTTGCTGCCGAAAGACGGGTTTCGCTTCTCCGGGCTGGCGTATCCGAGCGACAAGCAGAAAACCGAGGGCAAGGCCAAGGATCCGGAAAGCGCAACGCTCATCAAACTGCCGGCCTGGCAGGAACTACGCTCGACACTGAAAAAAGCCGGGCTGGAAACGGAATGGGAAGGTATGGCCGGGGCCGCCAGTTGCGGTCGTCCGGAATTGCTCGACGACATTGCGCGCGTGCTCAGTGTCTACAAGGATGATGATGAAGCGCGCGCCGAATTGAGCAAACTCCCCTTGCCCAATCGCGACAGAATGATCGAAGCGCTGCTCGATGTCCGCTTCGACAAATTCCATGCCTTGTCGCTCAAGGCGCTATACAAGATCGTGCCTTTCATGGAAGAAGGCCAGCGTTACGACGAAGCTTGCGCATCCGCCGGTTATCACCACAGCCACCTCTTCAAGGCTGGCGAAGGGCAATGCAGAACGCTGCCGCCTTTTTATGCTGGACGCGACACAAACGGACGCATGCTTTTTTCCGAAGATGCCGATGTGCCGCGTAATCCGGTCGTCCTGCGCGCGCTCAATCAAGCGCGTAAGGTGGTTAATGCCATTGTCCGTCGCCATGGTTCGCCGATGGCGATCCATATCGAGATGGCGCGCGATCTTTCCCGGCCGCTGGACGAGCGAAACAAGATCAAGAAAGAGCAGGAGGAATATCAGGTTCGTAATGAACGGGACAAGGCTTTGTTTATCGAGCAATTCGGTCGGATTCCCAAGGGCGGCGAGTTCGAGAAATTCCGCTTGTATCGGGAACAACTCGGCAAATGCCCTTATTCGCAGGAAGCCATCGACCTCGCCCGTCTCCTTGAACCCGGCTATGTCGAGGTCGATCATGCCCTGCCCTACTCGCGGAGTTTCGACGACGGCAAGAACAACAAAGTGCTGGCGCTTGCCAGGGAAAACCGCAACAAGGGCAATCGAACGCCTTACGAATACTTGGGAGGCGCGGAGAACAGTCCGCGCTGGCAGCAATTCGTTTCTTTCGTCGAGTCGACCAAAGCCTACCGCCTCGCCAAACGCAGCCGCCTGCTGCGCAAAGAATTTGGCGACAAAGAGGCGCAAGAGTTCAGGGAACGAAATCTCAATGACACCCGCTACATCTGCAAGTTCTTCAAGAACCATGTCGAGCGTTACCTGAAGCTGGCCGAAGGTAGCGAGAATAAACGCTGTGTCGTCCTCAGCGGCCAGACCACCGCCTTCCTGCGGGCACGCTGGGGCATCAACAAGATTCGCAGCGAAAGCGACCGCCACCATGCGCTCGATGCCGCCGTCGTCGCCGCCTGTTCGCATGGCATGGTCAAACGCTTGGCGGATTACTCGCGAAGCAAAGAACTGGCGCAGGTTCATGAAGGGTTCGTCGATACGACCACCGGTGAAATTGTCGATCCGGTCATGTTCCAGCAGTTGAAACAACATTTCCCGGAACCCTGGGAGCATTTCCGGCACGAGCTGGAGGCTCGCGTGAAGCTGGACGATCCGCAGGCGTTACGTGCGGAAATGATTCGTCTGGGCACCTATGATGAGTACGAACTTGATGCACTAAAGCCGTTGCTTGTTTCTCGTGCGGTTCAAAAACGAGGCTCGGGAGCAGTTCACGAGGAAACTATCCGCTCGGCAAAGTTAATCCACAAAAATCAAAGTTACGTCAAAACGCCTGTCGAAAAATTAAAGCTCGCTACGCTCAAAAACGTTGTGGGCGCATCTGACCCACGCAACAAAGCCCTTATGGATCTGTTGGCAAAACGCCTTGAGGAATTTGATGACGATGGAAAGAAGGCGTTTTCAGAGATTATTCGCAAACCTGCGAATAGCGGACAAGGTCCCGTGGTCAAGACCGTCAAGATGCTAACAACCCAAAAAAATGGGATGCGCGTTCGCGGTGGGCTGGCCGATCTAGGGGAAATGCTGGCAGTCGGAGTTTTCAGAGCGGGCAAACACTATTTTATCGAGCCAGAATACCTTGCAATACCCGAGGTACGAATCACATCCATAGCCATGCCACCAGATGCTGAATTTCAGTTTTATCTCAGAAAAAACGACTATGTGGAGATCGAGCTTGGAGGGCAGATATATCGCGGCTACTTCGTGATGTACGAGAGTGACGGTCGGCTCACGTTGCGCGCACACGACCAACCAAAACCAGATAAGGAATATTTCAGAAAATCGGTGGCCAAGTCCCAACAGATAAGGAAGTTCCACATCGACATCTTGGGTAACATCTACCTCGCCAAACCGGAGCCACGCCGTGGGTTGGCGTAGCGTGATGATTTCTCGGCCAGCCAAGCTGCGTCGGGAACACTTCTCACTCGCCATTGAGCAGGAGCAAACGGCTTACGTGCCTTTCGAGGATATTGCCGTCATCATCCTCGATCATCAGGAAATCAATCTGACTCACCCGGTCCTCTCGGCTTGTGCCGAATATGGCATCGGACTTTATGCTACGGGGCGCAATCATCAGCCCTGCGGTGTATTTCTGCCCTTCTTGCAGCATTCACGCACGACGCGCTTAATGCGAAAACAATGGGATATTGCCAAACCCTTGGCCAAGCAGGCTTGGGCGGCCGTTGTTCGGCGCAAGATCGAGAACCAGGCAAAATGTCTTCAATTGGCCAGTCGAAAGGGCGCTGATCGCCTGACGTCTTATGCCAACAGGGTGCGCTCTGGCGATGTCGACAATCTGGAAGGGCAAGCGGCAGCGTTCTATTTCGCCCAACTGTTCGGCCAAGGGTTTTATCGTGCCGAGGAAGGCCGGGCCAATGCCGCGCTGGATTATGGCTACGCGATTTTCCGTGGGGCCATCGCGCGGGGCCTCGTCGCTCACGGACTGCACCCGCCAATTGGCTTGTTCCATGCCAGCGAGCAAAATGCATTCAATCTTGCCGATGATTTGATCGAACCTTTCCGCCCCATTGTCGACCTTCATGTTTACAAGCACTTGGCAAGTACGGAAGGTGACTTGTCGCCCGAAGACAAAGCCAGCCTGGTCGCTTTGCTCAATGTCGACGTCGCCATGCCACAGGGCAAAATGTCGGCGCTGTCTGCCGTCGAATATGCGGTGGAAAGCTTGGCCCGGCTTTACGAGCAAGGCGATAACAACCTCGATCTGCCCGAGCTGATCGGTTTGCACGCTCATGTGCTGGAATGCTGAGGCATGGGCCAGGAGACGCGACGCTTCATGCGACTAATCGTCTTCTTCGACTTGCCGATGGTCACCAAGACCGAAAAGCGAGCCTACGTTCAGTTTCGGCGTTTTCTGCTCAACGATGGCTACGACATGATCCAGTGGTCGGTTTACGGTCGATTGCTCAACGGTAACGACGATCAGGGTAAACATCTCAAGCGCCTTGTCGATAATCTCCCCCCGGCTGGGTCGGTTCGCTGCATGACGGTCACGGAGAAGCAATTTGCCGGCATTCGCTTGCTGGTCGGCATGCCGCTTTTTCAGGAAAAAAAGGTGACGGCCAACCAGATGCTGCTGTTTTGATTGTCAATTTCAAAAAAAACTCCTCGCCCAGTCTAGGCTGGGCGAGGAGTTTAGCTGGGTCTATTGTAGCTTTCCGGGGTGAGAGAGGGAGCTACAACTTCTCTGGCGCGATGGCGATGACATCCGTAATTGTAGCTTTCCGGGGTGAGAGAGGGAGCTACAACTTACGCGGAATGCGATGTACAAGCAAGCGTATTGTAGCTTTCCGGGGTGAGAGAGGGA
>CAZFHE010000226.1:0-3783 GCA_964518615.1 uncultured Dechloromonas sp.
CTGTCCAATACCAGCCAAATGTCCAAGGTGCGCCGCGACATCGCTCGCGTCCGTACGCTTATCCGTGAAAAGGCGGTGCCGCAATGAGCGAAACCAGCAGCATCAAACGCACGCTGATCGGTCGCGTGGTCAGCGACAAGATGGACAAGACGGTCACCGTTCTCGTCGAACGCAAGGTCAAGCACCCGGTGTACGGCAAGGTGATGGTTCGTTCCAAGAAATATCACGCCCATAACGACGACAACACGGCGAAGGCCGGCGATCTCGTCGAGATCATCGAAACCCGTCCGCTGTCGCGGACCAAGACCTGGGCCGTGACCAGCGTTCTGCAAAAGGCGATCGTGGTCTAACGATAGTTCGCAAAAACGCTTGCGCGCTTGGTAAAGAAGCCGGTATAATCCGGCTTCTTTTTTGCGGCCACCCTGTAATTCTCGTGTGGCAGGCAAAAATGTTCGACCCGTACGGGTTCCAAGACTGACCGCGCAGGCGGATTAAGTTGGAGTTAATTTAAATGATTCAGATGCAGACGACGCTGGACGTCGCCGACAATACCGGCGCTCGTTCAGTTATGTGTATCAAGGTGTTGGGCGGCTCCAAGCGCCGCTATGCCGGCATTGGCGACATCATCAAGGTCAGTATCAAGGATGCTGCGCCGCGTGGTCGCGTCAAGAAGGGCGACATTTACAACGCCGTGGTGGTTCGCACCGCCAAGGGCGTGCGTCGTCCGGACGGTTCGCTGGTCCGTTTCGACGGCAATGCCGCGGTTCTTCTCAACAACAAGCTCGAGCCGATCGGCACGCGCATCTTTGGCCCGGTGACCCGCGAATTGCGTACCGAGCGCTTCATGAAGATCGTGTCCCTGGCTCCGGAAGTGCTGTAAGGGGCGCGTGATGGAAAAGATTCGCAAGGGCGACGAGGTTATCGTCATTACCGGCAAGGACAAAGGCAGGCGCGGCACCGTGCTGCGCCGCGCGGGCGACGAGCATGTCGTCGTCGAGGGCATCAATCGCGCCAAGAAGCACGTCAAGCCGAATCCCATGAAGGGTGTGGCCGGCGGCATCGTCGACAAGGACATGCCGATTCATCTCTCCAATGTTGCGCTGTTCAATTCGGCGACCAAGAAGGCTGATCGCGTCGGCTTCAAGGTGCTCGAAGATGGCCGCAAGGTTCGCGTGTTCAAGTCGAACGGCGAACTGGTGAACGTATAAGGGGCAGTCATGGCGCGTTTGCAACAATATTACAAGGACACCGTCGTCGCCGAGCTCAGCAAGCAATTCGGCTACAAGTCGACGATGGAAGTGCCGCGCTTCACCAAGATCACCCTGAACATGGGTGTTGGCGAGGCGGTTGCCGACAAGAAGATTCTCGACAACGCCGTTGGCGACATGCAGAAAATCGCCGGTCAAAAGCCGGTGGTGACCAAGGCTCGCAAGTCGATCGCCGGCTTCAAGATTCGCGACGGCTACCCGATCGGCTGCATGGTGACCCTGCGCGGCCCGCGCATGTTCGAATTCCTGGATCGTCTGGTCACTGTCGCCCTGCCGCGCGTGCGCGACTTCCGCGGTATTTCCGGCAAGGGTTTCGACGGCCAGGGCAACTACAACATGGGTGTCAAGGAGCAGATCATTTTCCCGGAAATCGAGTACGACAAGATCGACGCGCTGCGGGGAATGAATATCAGCATCACCACGACCGCGAAGACCGATGCGGAGGCGAAAGCCCTGCTGGCCGCGTTCAAGTTTCCGTTCAAGAATTGAGGCAATCATGGCAAAACTTGCTCTGATCAACCGCGAAGAGAAGCGCCGTAAGCTGGTCGCGCAGTACGCCAAGAAGCGTGCCGCCCTGGAAGCGATCATTAGCGACGCGAGTCTCTCCGACCAGGAGCGCTACGACGCCCGTCTGAAGTTGCAGGCCCTGCCGCGCAACGCCAGCCCGTCGCGCCTGCGCAACCGTTGCCAGCTGACCGGCCGTCCGCGTGGTGTTTTCCGTAAATTCGGCCTGTGCCGTAACAAGATCCGTGAACTTGCCTTCAGTGGCGAGATCCCGGGGATTGTCAAGGCTAGCTGGTAAGAGGAGATTCAGAAATGGCTATGAGCGATCCGATCGCGGACATGCTGACCCGCATCCGCAACGCCCAGCTCGCCGAGAAGGCGTCTGTCTCCATGCCCTCGTCCAAGCTGAAGGTGGCTATCGCCGCCGTGCTCAAGGATGAAGGTTATGTCGAAGATTTTGCTGTCCGCGATGGCGAAGGCAAGCCCACGCTTGATATCGCGCTCAAGTATTACGCCGGTCGTCCGGTCATCGAGCGCATCGAGCGGGTGTCCAAGCCGGGCCTGCGCATCTACAAGGGCTGCGAAGACATTCCCCGCGTCATGAACGGTCTGGGCGTCGCCATCGTGTCGACCCCCAAGGGCGTCATGACCGACCGCAAGGCTCGCGCCAGCAAGGTTGGCGGCGAAGTCCTCTGCATCGTGGCGTAAGGAGGGACCATGTCTCGTATTGGTAAGAATCCCATCGTTCTGCCGGCTGGTGTCGAAGTCACCATCGGCGAGCAGATTGTCGTCAAGGGCCCCTTGGGCGTCTTGAAGACCGCTGCCCATCCGTCGGTCAAGGTTGCCGTCGAAGGCCAGAACATCCAGGTGTCCAAGATTGACGGCGCGGTCAACGCGCCCGCCATGTGGGGCACCATGCGCGCCAACCTGTGCAATATGGTCAACGGCGTCTCGAAGGGCTTCGAAAAGAAGCTGCAACTGGTGGGCGTCGGCTACCGCGCTCAGGCTCAGGGCGATGTCCTGAACCTGTCGCTGGGCTTCTCGCACCCGGTGGCGCACAAGATGCCCGCTGGCATCAAGGTCGAGTGCCCGACGCAGACCGAGATCCTCATCAAGGGTTCGGATCGGCAGCAGGTCGGCCAGGTCGCCGCCGAAGTGCGCGCCTATCGCAAGCCGGAGCCGTATAAGGGCAAGGGCGTGCGCTACGCGGACGAAGTGGTGGTTATCAAGGAAACCAAGAAGAAGTAAGGGTGGCATATGTATAACAGGAAAGAAGCGCGTCTGCGCCGCGCCCGCAAAACCCGGGCCAAAATCGCCGAGCTCAAAGCGGTGCGCCTGTGCGTCAACCGCACCAACTGCCACATTTACGCCCAGATCATCTCGCCCTGTGGCGGCAAGGTGCTGGCTTCGGCTTCCACGCTGGACAAGGACGTTCGCTCGAACGTTCAGAACGGCGGTAACAAGGCTGCCGCCACGACCGTGGGCAAGCTGATCGCCGAGCGCGCCAAGGCCGCCGGCATCGAGCAGGTGGCTTTCGATCGCTCCGGGTTGCAGTACCACGGTCGCGTTCAGGCGCTGGCGGAAGCCGCGCGTGAAGCCGGTCTGAAGTTCTGACGCCCTGAAAGGATTAGGTTAGAAAATGGCTAAACCTGAAAGAAACAAGAAGCCGCAACACGCTGAAGAGCGCGACGACGGCTTGCGCGAAAAGATGGTTGCGGTCAACCGCGTCACCAAGGTGGTGAAGGGCGGCCGCATTCTCGGTTTCGCGGCGCTGACCGTGGTCGGCCATGGCGACGGCGGCATTGGCATGGGCAAGGGCAAGTCCCGCGAAGTGCCGGTCGCCGCGCAAAAGGCAATGGACGAGGCGCGTCGCAAGATGGCCAAGGTCAGCCTCAAGAACGGCACCGTGCATCACACCGTGATCGGCCGCCACGGCGCGACTTCGGTGATGATTCAGCCGGCGCCGGAAGGCACCGGCATCATCGCCGGCGGCGCCATGCGCGCCGTGTTC
>CAZFHE010000227.1:0-2971 GCA_964518615.1 uncultured Dechloromonas sp.
ATGGCTTCTTGCTCGTTTCCAAAGACACCGATTTCTATGACCGCAGCCTGATATTCGGTGCGCCGCCCAAGGTGGTGTGGCTGCGAACCGGAAACTGCACCGTCCTTGACACCATCACGGTTTTGCGCGACCGCTACATTGTCATCCGCCATTTTGCCGAGGATGCAAGCGCCACGTTCTTGCCTTTGGCGTAAACCCGGTAAGCGCGGTTTGATTGCGTCGGGTTTGCGCTGAAGATCCGAAGCGGCCCCCAATATTGGGCGATGGTCTATCGCTCGCTTCGGCCAGAGGCTGGCTGGCCAGCTGGGAGATTGTCTTGCCAGGCAGCGTAGGTGATGGGACGTTGGTAGCCGGGAATTGTGAACACGTAGTCGTCGCTGAAGATTTTGGCGAGCGATTGTTCCTTGGCGGTGAGCGTATGGATCAATTCAATCTCCCTGGATAATTCTTGTTCAGGCTTGCTGAACATCAATTTGGCCGGTGACGGCGGCGGCTATGAGGGCGGAGCGTCGTTCCTTCGAACGAGAAAGAGCCGGAATCGCCTTCAATTTCCAATAGTGAACCAGCAAGTGTGGGATGGGTAGAGCGTAGCGACACCCATCCCACGCATTTTGCATCACCCATTCCTGATCCCCTCCCATTGCTTTTGCAGCCGTTTCACCGATACCGGCACCGGCGTGCGCAGTTCCTGCGCGTAGAGGCTGACGCGCAATTCTTCGAGCAGCCAGCGGAATTGCTCGATCTGCGGGTCGTGCGCGCCGAGCTTGGCTAACTGGATGGCGCGGCGCTCGTAATTGGCCCACAGCGGCGCGTATTCGGCCATCAATTGCGCGTCGCGCGCCGCGCCGTTGCCGCCGCCCGCTTTCAGTTTGTCCAGGCGAACGAGGATGGCCTTCAAATAGCGCGGGAAATGTTGTAGGCGCTCGAAAGGCGTGTCGGCGATGAATTGCTTGCCGATCAGGCGCTGCAATTGCGCCTCGATATCGGCGCAGGCCGCCGCGTGCGCCTTGCAGGCGGGCAGTTTTTTGCTCACCGCCTGCCATTCGGCGAGAACGAGGCCCGTCAGGCGGCAGATTTCCTGCACGATGAGGCCAAGCCTTGCCCTGGCATCGAGGCAGCGCGCCTTGAAGTTCTCCGGGGTGGTGGGCAGCGGCTCGGCGAGGCAGGCGCGCTCGAAGGCGAGATCGACGATCTGGCGCTTCAGATCCTCGGCGCTGCCCAGGCTCATGAACTGCATGGCCATCGCATTGAGGCCGGGCAGGCTCTTGTCGAAATATTTGACCTGTTCGCGCAATTGCAACATGAAGAGCCGGCGCAGGCCCAGGCGATGGCAGCCGGCGGCTTCTTCCGCCGAGTCGAATACCTTGAGGCTCACGCTATCTACGTCATCGACCAGCGCCGGGTAGCCGATCACGGTCTGGCCCCCAACCGGAACCTCCATCAATTCCGGCAATTCGCCGAAGGTCCAGTCGGTCAGTTGGGTGTATTCGGCGGGCGTTTCGTGCAGTTCGGCGAATTCCTCCTTGGCCTCCCGCCCCCACTCGCCACGCAGGGCCAGCAGGCTGCGGCTCATGTCGAGCTGGCGGCCATGCTCGTCGATCAGCTTGTAATTCATCGAAAAATGCGGCGGCAGGGCATCGGGCCGGAAGGCGTCGGGCGTGACCGTCCAGCCGCGGGCGTTCAACCCGCGCGCTTCGCGGATGTAGTCGATCAGCGGTGGAATCAGGCCCTGGTTCACCTTCCGGTCATTGCCGGCAGTGGCGGCGACAAACTGCTCGACAAATTCCGGCACAGGCACGAGCTTGGCGCGTATTTTTTGCGGCAGGGTCTTGATGAGCTGAGTGACTTTTTCCTTCAACAGACCCGGCACCAGCCATTCCATGCGCGAGGCCGGAATTTGATTGAGTTGCGCCAGCGGCAGGGTCAGGGTCACGCCATCTCTCGGTGAACCCGGCTCGAAATGGTAGGTAAGCGCATACTCCACGCCGCCGGCCTTGAGATGGTGCGGAAAGGCGTCCGTTGTCACGCCGGCCGCCGCATGGCGCATCAGGTCGTCTTTTTCCAGGAACAGCAGGCGGGGATTTTCCTGTTCGGCCTCCCGGCGCCAGTGGTCGAAGGCCGCGCCATTGTGGATGCCTTCGGGAATCAGATGATCGTAGAAGGCGAAAATCAGCTCATCATCGACCAGCACGTCTTGGCGGCGCTGCTTGTGCTCGATTTTCTCGATGTCGCGAATCTGCTTCTGGTTGTGCAGAAAGAAAGGCCAGCGGCGGGCGTAGCTTTCGTCGATTTCCTCGCCGACCAGCCCCTGGCGGATGAAAACCTCTCTGGCCTCGGCGGGGGCGAGCGGGCCGTAATGGATGCGCCGCTTGGGATGGATGACCACGCCGTAGAGGGTCGTGCGCTCCCAGGCGGCGACCTGCATGGCCTTTTTCTCCCAGTGCGGATCGAAATACTGGCGCTTGATGAGGTGAGCGCCCGCTTTCTCGATCCAGGCTTCCTCGATGCGGGCGACGCAACGCCCGAAAAGGCGCGTGGTTTCGGTAATCTCGGCGGCCATCAGCCACTTGCCGGCTTTTTTCTGCAAGGGGGAGGAGGGGTGGATCAGAAAGCGGATGCCGCGCGCGCCGAGGTAATAGCCGGATTCGTCCGACTTGCAGCCGATATTGCCCAAGAGGCCCGTGAGCAGCGCCATGTGGATGGCCTCATAGCCGCCGGGCATCTCGTTTTCCTTCCAGCCTCCGTCTTTTCCGCCCCCGTCTTTCCCGCTCAATTCCCCGACCATCGCGCGCAACTGCCCATGCACCTCGCGCCACTCGCGCAAACGCAGATGCGACAAAAAATGCGCGTGGCAGGTATCGACCAGTTGCTTGTTGCTCTTTTTGTGCTCGACGGCGTTCTGGAACCAGTTCCACAGCTTCCACCAACTGAGGAATTCCGATTTCTCGTCGGCGAACAGCTTGTGCTTTTC
>CAZFHE010000228.1:0-5653 GCA_964518615.1 uncultured Dechloromonas sp.
TCGAAATCAACACCAACGCCGGCGGCGGCCTGCTCAACACCTGCCTGCTGCGGGCGCACGGCGCGCTGGACGACGCCGCGCGTACCGAGGCGGATTTCGTCGCCATGTTCCGCGAGGAATGGCGTTTGTCGCGCGGAAATGAGCCGCTGACCCGCATCGCCATCGTCGATGAAAAACCGGCAGAGCAATATCTGTCGCCGGAGTTTGAGCTCTTTCGCCGCCTCTTCGAGCGCCACGGCATCGCGACGCTCATTGCCGATCCCGCCGAATTCACCCAGACCGGCAAGCAACTCTTCTATCACGGCGAAGTCGTCGATCTGATCTACAACCGGCTCACCGATTTTTCGCTCGATACCCCGGCCAATGCCGCGCTGCGCGCCGTATTCGCTGCCGGCGGCGTGGTCGTCACGCCGCATCCTTTCGCCCATGCGCTTTATGCCGACAAGCGCAATCTAATGCTCTTGTCCGACCCGGCCATGCTCGACGAATTCGGCGTGCCGGCGGCGATCCGCGCCGCGCTGCTGGCCGGCGTGCCGCGCACGGTGACGGTGCGGGCCGAAGAAGGCGAGCGCTTCTGGGCCGAGCGCAAGCGCTGGTTTTTCAAGCCGGCCGCCGGTTTCGGCAGCCGCGCCGCCTATCGCGGCGACAAGCTGACCCGTCGCGTGTTCGAGGACATTTTGCAAGGCGGCTATATCGCCCAGGAAATCGCGCCGCCCTCGGAGCATCCGGTGCTGGTCGAGGATGAATCGCAAACGATGAAGGCCGATATCCGCGCCTATGTCTATCAGGGACGCGTCCAATTGTTCGCCGCCCGTCTGTATCAAGGGCAGACCACCAATTTCCGCACCCCCGGCGGCGGCTTCGCCCCGGTTTTCGCGGCCGGGTCTGAGCGCTTCTCCACGTAGAATGCAGCCATGAAAGTATTCGGCATCGCCGGTTATTCCGGCTCCGGCAAGACCACCCTGCTGGAAAAACTGATCCCCTGTTTTACCGCGCGCGGCCTCAAGGTTTCCGTCATCAAGCATGCCCATCACGGTTTCGACATGGACCGCCCGGGCAAGGATTCCTACCGCCACCGCGAAGCCGGGGCCAGCGAGGTTTTGCTCTCTTGTAGCGATCGCTGGGTGCTGATGCGCGAGAACCGCGATGGCGGCGAAGCGAGCCTCAATGAACTGCTTGCCCGTCTGGCTCCCTGCGACCTGGTGCTGATCGAGGGCTTCAAGCAGGAGCCGGTGCCGAAACTGGAAGTCTATCGGCCCGAAAACGGCAAGCCGCCGCTTTTTCCCGAGCGCCGCGACATCGTGGCCGTGGCCACCGACGCCGCCCTCGACACCGCGCTGCCTTGCTTGGCGCTCGACGACATCAAGCGCATTGCCGATTTCGTGATGACTACTCTCGATCTACAGGAGCGTCCATGCTGACTTTTGAACAAGCTTTCGAGCGCTTGCTGGCCGCGGCGCGGCCGGTCGCGGAAATTCGCAGCCTGCCGCTGACCGCCGCCGCTGGCCGCGTGCTGGCCGCGCCGCAGGTTTCCGCCGTCGATTCGCCGCCGCTCGACAATTCGGCCATGGATGGCTATGCGGTGCGCCTGGCCGATATCGCCGCCGCCGGATGCGCTTTGCCGGTCAGCCAGCGCATTCCGGCGGGTCAGGTTGGCAGCGCCTTGCAGCCCGGCGCCGCCGCCCGTATTTTCACCGGCGCTCCCGTGCCGCCCGGCGCGGATGCCGTGGTCATGCAGGAGCGTTGCGTGGCAAAAGGCGATACGGTCGTGATCAATCAGGTGCCGCGACCGGGCGAGAATATCCGCCGCGCTGGAGAGGACATCGCCGCCGGGGCCGAGATTCTCAAGGCCGGCATCCGGCTGAGGCCGCAGGACATCGCGCTGGCGGCCTCGGCGGGCCTGCCGGAATTGCCGGTTTATCGCCGGTTGCGCGTCGGCGTTTTCTTCACCGGCGACGAACTGGTCCCGCCGGGCGAGCCGCTGCCGCCAGGCGGCATCTACAATTCCAACCGCTACGCGCTCCTGGCCTTGCTCGATGGCCTGGGCTGCGAGCTGCGCGATCTCGGCACGGTGCCGGATAAGCTGTCGGCGACCCGCGAGGCCTTGCGCAAGGCGGCGGCCGACAATGATGTGATTCTCACCAGCGGCGGCATCTCGGTCGGCGAGGAGGATCACGTCAAGGCGGCGGTCGAGGCCGAAGGTCGGCTCGATTTGTGGAAAATCGCCATCAAGCCGGGCAAGCCGCTGGCCTTTGGCGAAATTGACCGCGACGGCGGCGGCAAAGCCTGGTTCGTCGGCCTGCCGGGCAATCCGGTATCGGCGATGGTCACCTTCCTGGTCCTGGTCCGGCCCTTCCTGCTGCGCTTGCAGGGCGTGGCCGATGTGGTTCCGCGCCGCTTCCCCTTGCGCGCCGAGTTCGACTGGCCGCGCCCGGACGCCAGGGCCGAGTTTCTGCGCGGCCGGATGACGGACGATGGCGGGGTCGAGCTCTTCCCCAACCAAGGGGCCGGCGTCCTCACCTCGCTGTGCTGGGGCGATGGCCTGGTGCTGCTGCGGCCAGAACAGACGGTCCGGCGCGGCGACACGGTGTTTTTCGCGCCTTTTTCGGAATTACTGTCATGAATGTCAAGGTATTGTATTTCGCTGGTTTGCGCGAAGCGCTGGGCCGTTCCGGAGAAAATGTGGAACTGCCCGCCGGCGTTGCCACTGTCGGCCAGTTGCGCGACTGGCTGGTCGGCCAGGGGCGCGACAAGCTCTCCAGCGCGAAAAATTTGCGCTGCGCCGTCAATCAGGACATGGCCGGGTTCGATGCGCCGCTCGGGGAGGGCGACGAGGTCGCCTTCTTCCCGCCGGTGACCGGCGGCTGAGCGGGGCGAGCGATGGCGATTCAATGGTTCCCGGGGCATATGACCTCGGCCCGCAAAAAGGCGGCAGAAACGCTGGCCATGGCCGATGTCGTGGTCGAGGTGCTCGATGCCCGCCTGCCGGCGGCTTCGAGCAATCCGATGATTCACGAGCTGCGCGCCTTCCGCCAGCGGCCCTGCTTGAAGCTCTTGAACAAGGCCGATCTGGCCGATCCCGAGGCGACCAAGGCTTGGTTGCGATATTTTTCCGAGCAGCCGGGGGTTTCGGCTGTCGCCATTTCCTGCAAGAAAGCCGGCGACGTGGCCAGGATTCCGGCGCTGGCGCAAAAGCTTGCGCCGCACAGGAATGACGCGGTGAAGCCCTTGCGCCTGATGATCATGGGCATTCCCAATGTCGGCAAATCGACGCTCTTGAATGCGCTCGTCAAGAAAAAAGTGGCCGCCGTCGGCGACCAGCCGGCGGTAACCAAGAGCCAGCAGCGCATCGACATCAGCTCAAGGCTGACCCTCTACGACACGCCGGGCATGCTCTGGCCGAAAATCGCCGATCCGGTCGATGGCCTGATGCTGGCCGCCAGTCATGCGGTTGGCGTCAATGCCTATATCGGTGAGGATGTCGCGGTGTTTCTCGCCGATTACCTGGTAGAAGCCTACCCGGCGCTCTTGACCGCCCGCTATGGCTTTTCCGTCGATGCCCTGGACGGGGTTAGCGTCATCGAGGCGGTGGCAAAAAAGCGCGGCTGCCTGCAAAAAGGGGGCGGCGGCGAGTTCGATCTGGAAAAGGCTTCCGCCGTGCTCTTGACCGACTATCGCACTGGCGCGCTGGGCCGCATCAGCCTGGAAACGCCAGCGCTTCGCGAAATCCGCGCCCGGCAACTGGCTGCTGCGGCCTCGATGCCCGTCCCGACGGACGAGGGCTGACCGAGGGCGCGTCAGACTCGCGGCGGGATCCCGCGGGAGGGATGGCGCGCGGCCCCGTATTCCCGTTGCCTAGCCTGAGCAATGTGTATACGATCCAGGACGCATCATCGCGCCCTGTTCGCCGGGCGGGAGATGCAAAGCGCCGACCCGCGTGACGGCATGTAAACGATGGCAGGATGTCGTTTCCTTACGGTATGTGGTGCGGTACACAACAACAAGGGGGTACAGGGAGATATCGCCGGCCAACAGCGGCTTCCCGGTACACCGGTTGAACGACCGACATTCAGGAGCATTTCATGAGCGCACAAAATCCTTCTTCCTTTACCGAAACCCGGATGATGCTGTCGGATCCGACAGCGCTGGGCGTATTCGGGCTATCGCTAACGACTTTCGTCGCCTCGTCGGCCAAGATGGGCTGGACCGACGGTTTTTCCTTCATCATTCCGTGGGCCATCTGCCTCGGGTCGGCCGCCCAGATCTGGGCTTCCAGCGTCGACTTCAAGAAAAACAATTATTTCGGGGCCATCGTGCTCGGCGCCTATGGCCTGTTCTGGGCCGCCGTCGCCATCCATTGGGCGATGACGCTCGGCTGGTTCGGTCCGGTCGGCGAGAGCGCCGATCCGCGCCAGTTCGCCTTTGCCTGCTTTGCCTACATGATCTTCTCGGTGTTCGTGTTTGTCGCCGCGATGGAAGCCAACAAGGCCTTTGCCGCCATCCTGGCGCTGATCATCGTCTTGTTGTTCTCGCTGGGCATGGCATCGCTCGGCATTGCGAAGGAGCTCTTCAATCCGCTGGCGGCCTGGTCGGAATTCCTGATTTCGATGATCGGCTTCTACGCGGGTGGCGCCATTTTCCTGAATAACTACTTCGGGCGCGTGGTGCTTCCGCTCGGCGCGCCGCTGGGCCTGATCCGAAAGGGTCCGGCGAAGTAAGCATCCCGGTTCCGGATGTCCCGCCTCGCGCCTATCGGCGGGCGGGACATCCGGGCTGCCATCGGGCGAGGGCGTGGGATAATCCGCGCTTTTTCGCCGCTCGCCCGCATGGCACTCAAATCCACCATCTTCAAGGCCGAACTGCAACTGGCCGATCTCGACCGCGGCTATTTTGCCGAGCACGCGCTGACCCTGGCGCGCCATCCGTCGGAAACCGACGAACGGATGATGGTCCGGCTGCTGGCCTTCGCTCTCAATGCTTCGCCCACGCTCGCCTTTGGCCGTGGTTTATCGACCGAGGACGAGGCCGATCTGTGGGATGTCGATGCCACCGGCGCCATCGCCTCTTGGATCGACGTCGGCCTGCCGGACGACAAAGACATCCGCCGCGCCTGCAATCGCGCCCGCCGGGTTGTCGTGCTGGCCTATGGCGGCCGAAACGCCGACATCTGGTGGCAGCAGACCGCCGCCAAGGTCGAGGGCCAGAAAAATCTGCGCGTGCTGCAACTGGCGGCGGAGGAGGGCAAGGCCCTGGCTTTGCTGGCCGAGCGCGGCATGAAGCTGCAATGCACCATCCAGGATGGCGTCGTCTGGCTGGGCGGCGAGCGCCGGCAGGTGGAGCTGCATCCGGCGGTGCTGCAAGCCGGCGCGGAAGAATGAGGCGCGGCTGATACCGCCTGTCAGGCCGGATTCAGGTTGAGCCTGACGCCTTTTTTCATCTTGCCGATGACGTGCATTTCGCAGGCCTTGCAGTCAAATTTGAGTATCAGTTTCTCGCTGCCATGGATGAGGGTCATCGGGTCGGGTTTCAGGTGCTTCATTTCCTTCGGGCAGAGGTTGAAGCTGTGGCGCAGGCAGTGGCGGGGGGTCATCAGAGACACCATGCCCCTTTCGTGGCCGGGCCCCGTGGGCTCTCCGCTTAGCCTTGGCGCCGG
>CAZFHE010000229.1:0-11839 GCA_964518615.1 uncultured Dechloromonas sp.
CGCACTGGCCCTGCTTTTCCTGTTGGCTTACGCCCTCCTGCGCGCCTTGTTTTTCACCTTTGGCCTGCCTGAGCGGGCCCGCCGTTTTCGGCAGCGGCGCAAGCGCGAACAGGCCGGGCAGCTCTTCCAGGATGCCGTCCGGCTGCTGTTTGAAGGCCGCTTCGGCCAAGCGCTGAAAAAGGCGGGCGAAGCCCATGCGGCTGGCGCGGCCCCCGGCCTGTCGGCGCTGATCGCGGCCCGCGCCGCCCAGCGTCTGCGCGAACCGGAAAAACAACAGGGCTGGATGGACAAGGCCAAGGCCAGCGATCCGCGCACCGAAGCGGCAACCCTGATGCTGGAAGCCGAAATGATGAACGAGGCTCGGCATTTCGACGAGGCGCTACAGGCGCTGGCCCGCTTGCAGGACAAGCAGGGGCGGCACATCGCCGCCTTGCGCCTGGAGTTGCGGGCGCGCCAGGGCATCGGCGACTGGAATGGCGCGCTCCGGCTGCTGCGCTTGCTGGACAAGCGCGATGCCCTGGCCCCGCATGTGGTGCGCGAGGCGCGCCGCCAGGCGCATCTCGGCAATATCGCCCGCATGGCCGCTAACAGCGACTCGCTGATCGCCTATCTGCGCGCCTTGCCCATCGGGGAGCGCAGCCAGCGCGTGGCGCTGGCCGGGGCGCGGGCGCTCGTCGCCGACGGTGCGGGCGACGAGGCGCAAAAGCTGATCGAGGCGACGTTCGAGGCCATCCCCAATCACGAATGGCTGGGCGAATTGCTGAGTCTTTACGGTCAGCTGACCGGCGGCGGGCAACTCGAACGCATCGCCCGCGCCGAAGCCTGGCTCAAAGAATATCCGGCCGATGCCCGGCTGCTCATGGCGCTGGGCCGGATGTGCCGACGCCAGCGCTTGTGGGGCAAGGCGCAGAGTTATCTGGAAGCCTCGCTGGCCATCGCCCCGACGCAAGAGGCCCACCTGGAGCTTGCGCAATTGTTCGATCAGCTCGAACGCGGCGACGAGGCCAACCGGCATTACCGCCGCGCCAGCGCCCTGCTCGACGCGACGTGATGTAGCTTGCAGCGAACCCCAACGCCATTCCGCCGGAAAGCGGCGGTCGTGTTGGGCATCGCTTCGCTCAGCCCAACCTACGATCTGCCGCTGGCTTCAACGCCCCCGGGTTCAACGCTCAATGGCGCGGTAGCCGATGTCCTTGCGCCACTGCATGCCATCGAACCGAATTTTCGAGGCGGCTTCGTAGGCGCGTTGCTGGGCGAGCCTGATGTTTTCGCCCAGCGCGGTGACGCAAAGCACGCGCCCGCCGCTGGTCATGATCTGGCCGTCCGCCTCGGCCGTGCCGGCATGGAAAACATGGGCGTCCTCGGCGAAGCGGTTGCCATCGGGCAGGCCGTGGATCACATCGCCCTTTTTCGGCGTATCCGGGTAATGGGCGGCGGCCAGCACGACGCCCAGGGCGACGCGGCGGTCCCATTCGGCCTCGGCTTGGTCCAGAGCGCCGGCGATGCCGTGCTCCAGCAATTTGACGAAATCGGACTTCAGGCGCATCAGGATGGGCTGGGTTTCCGGGTCGCCCATGCGGCAATTGAATTCCAGCGTCTTGATCGAGCCGTCCTTGCCTATCATCAGGCCGGCGTACAGAAAGCCGGTGAAAGGAATGCCATCGGCGGCCATGCCTTGCACGGTCGGCAGGATGATTTCGCGCATGGCCCTGGCATGCACTTCCGGCGTCACGCAAGGGGCCGGCGAATACGCGCCCATGCCGCCGGTGTTGGGGCCCTGGTCGCCATCGAAAATGCGCTTGTGATCCTGGCTGGAAGCCAGCGCCAGCACGTTCCTGCCATCGACCATGACGATGAAGCTGGCTTCCTCGCCGTCGAGAAAATCCTCGATGACGACGCGCGCGCCAGCCTCCCCGAGTTTGTTGCCCGCGAGCATGTCGTCGACGGCGGCATGCGCTTCGGCAAGGCTCATGGCGACGACGACGCCCTTGCCGGCGGCCAGGCCATCGGCCTTGATGACAATGGGCGCGCCCTTCTGGTCGATGTAGGCGTGCGCCAGGGCGGCATCCGAAAAAGTCTCGAAGCCGGCGGTCGGAATCTGGTGGCGGGCCATGAAGCGCTTGGCGAAATCCTTGGAGGATTCAAGCTGGGCGGCTTCCTTGGTCGGGCCAAAAATTTTCAGGCCGCGGGCGCGGAAAATATTGACAATGCCCGCCGCCAGCGGCGCCTCGGGGCCGACCACGGTGAGCCGCACCTGGTTCTCTTCGGCGAAATCGGCCAGGGCCTCGGGGTCGGTGATGGCGAGATTTTCCAGTTCGCGCTCGCGCGCCGTGCCGGCATTGCCGGGGGCGACATACACTTTCTGCACGCCGGGCGATTGCGCCAGACGCCAGGCCATGGCGTGCTCGCGGCCGCCGGAGCCGATGACGAGTAATTTCATGCTTGCCTTTCCAAAGCGTTTTCAGGGCAGGGTCAGTTATCGAAGGACCACTTGCCCCAGAAGAAAAGAATATTGCCGTAGCCCTGCCCGCCCGGAACATAAGCGCTTTCGACCGAGAATTTTTTGTAAGCAATCGAGGCGACCGGCAATATCGCCGGGAAAGGCGTGTAGCGGCCGATATCCGAGCGCGCGGTGAGAAAGAGCGTGTAACCGAGGCCGGCGCGCCAGCCGGAGCGATCGCCCCACATCGCTTTCCAGCCGTATCCGGCCATCCATTGCGGCATGCTGTGCGAATCCTGAAAGCCCATCGCGTAGAAGCCGCTCCAGTTGCCTTTTTCATCGGTGCGGCCAAGGCCGAAACCCAGGCCGAAGGGCGATTCCTGATAGCCGTCGATTTTCTCGCGCGTATAGGCCCAGCGCATGTGGTGGGTCTTGAAGGGCAGGTAGACCTCGGGACTGCCCTCTTTCCAGATATCGGACACTTCGGTCGACGCCGCATTCCATCCGCGCGACAGCCAGCCCTCACCCTCGGCCATCAAGGGTGCGCTGATCATCAGGCAACAGGCGAAAAGGCAGGCGCGCAGCAGGGTTTTCATGATGGCCTCAGTGGCGGAAATGGCGGAATCCGGTAAATACCATGGCGATGCCGTGCTCGTCGGCGGCCGCGATGACTTCTTCGTCGCGCATCGAGCCGCCCGGCTGGATCACGGCGACGGCGCCGGCCTCGGCCAGCACGTCGAGGCCGTCGCGGAAGGGGAAGAAGGCATCCGATGCAACCACCGATCCCTTGAGTTCCAGGCCGGCGTTCTGGGCCTTGATGCTGGCGATTTTGGTGGAATCCACGCGGCTCATCTGACCCGCGCCGATGCCCAGCGTCATGCCGCCGCCGCAGAAGACGATGGCGTTCGATTTGACGAATTTGGCGACGCGCTCGGCAAACAGCAGATCTTCGATTTGTTGCGCGCTCGGCTGCGCCTGGGTGACGACCTTGAGGGCGCTCGCCTGGGCGGTGAAATCATCGGCGGTCTGCACCAGAAGGCCGCCGCCGACGCGCTTCAATTCCAGTTTGTTGAGATCTCTGCCCAGGGGAACCGCCAGCACGCGCAGATTCTGCTTGGCGGAAAGCAGCGCTTTGGCTTCGGCGGTAAAGGCCGGGGCGATCAGCACTTCGACGAAGTGCTTGCGCGCATTCATGGCATTGACCACGTCGATGCCGACTTCGCCATTGAAGGCGATGATGCCGCCAAAGGCCGAGGTGGCATCGGTCTTGAAAGCCTTTTCGTAGGCCTCGAGGAGATTGCCGCCCATGGCGACGCCGCAGGGATTGGCATGCTTGATGATGACGCAGGCCGGGTTGTCGAACGCCTTGACGCATTCCCAGGCGGCGTCCGCGTCGGCGATGTTGTTGTACGACAGTTCTTTGCCCTGCAACTGGGCGTAGGCGGCGATGCTGCCCGGCAGCGCCATGCCGCCCGCGCTCGCATCGCGGTAAAAGGCGGCCGACTGGTGGGCGTTCTCGCCATAGCGCAGCATTTCGGCGCGATCAAAGCCAAGTTGCAGCCTGGCCGGGAAGATGGACGGGGCCGGCGCGGCCTCGGCCGGCTGGCTCTCGACGCCCTCGCCCAAGCCGTTCAGCCAGTTGGCGATCATGCCGTCGTAGCGGGCGGTGTGAGTAAAAGCTTTTTTGGCCAGGCCAAAACGGGTCGCGAGCGCCAAGGCGCCGCCATTGGCGCGCATCTCGGCGAGCAGCGGCTGGTAATCCGCCGGATCGGTAACGATGGCGACCCCGGCGTAATTCTTGGCCGAGGAGCGGACCATGGCCGGGCCGCCGATGTCGATATTCTCGATGGCGTCCTCCAGCGTCACGCCGGGCTTGGCGACGGTCGCCGCGAAGGGGTAGAGATTCACGCAGACCAGGTCGATGGCCGGAATGCCATGCTCGGCCAGGGTCGCCATGTGCTCGGCCAGATCGCGGCGGGCCAGGATGCCGCCATGCACCTTCGGGTGCAGCGTCTTGACGCGGCCATCGAGCATTTCCGGAAAGCCGGTGTAATCGCCAATCTCGGTGACCGGAACGCCGGCCTCGCGCAGCAATTTGGCGGTACCGCCGGTAGAGAGGAGCTTCACGCCCAAAGCGGCGAGGCCTTGGGCGAATTCGAGCACGCCGGTCTTGTCGGAAACGGAAATCAGGGCTTGTTTGATGGTCATGGTCTTGTCGTTCAATGGGGATGGGGGCGTCGTCGCTTGCCGGCCGCCCGCTCGGGGCTGACGCATCCGGCAGGGCGGCTAGAGCAATTGATGCTCGGTCAGTTTCTTGCGCAGGGTGTTGCGGTTGATGCCCAGCATCTCCGCCGCCAGCGTCTGGTTTGCGCCGGCCTTGGCCAGCACCACTTCGAGCATCGGCTTCTCGACGCCTTTTAGCACCATGTCATAGATGGCGGTGGGTTGTTCGCCGTCCAGGTCGCTGAAATACTGATTCAGCGCATTCGTGACGCACCGCCCCAAGTCTTGCTGGCTCATGCTGCCAAGGCCTCCTTGTCATCGTTATGGTTCTCGTAGGTCAAGCGCCCGTACTCCGCTGCGTAATGCAGGAAGAAATCGTTCACCGCCTCCCTTTGCCGCCCGGCGTCCGGCAGCGTATTCATCCTCTTGCGGAACGCCGCCGACCCGACCAGGCCCTTGGTGTACCAGGAGATATGTTTTCTCGCGACCTTGACCCCCGTCTCGATGCCATAAAAGGCATACAGGTCGTCGAGATGCGCCATCAGGATGGCGTGAATTTCCGCCGCCTCGGCCGGCGGCAGGCGCTCGCCGGTTTTCAGATAATGCTCGATTTCGCGAAACAGCCAAGGCCGGCCCTGAGCGGCGCGGCCTATCATGATGCCGTCCGCGCCGGTGGCCTCCAGCACCTCCCTGGCCTTTTCCGGCGTATTGATGTCGCCATTGGCAATCACCGGAATCTTCACCAGGGTCTTGACCATGGCAATGGTGTCGTACTCGGCCTCGCCGGTGTATTGCTGGCAGCGGGTCCGGCCGTGGATGGCGACGGCCCGCACGCCGGCGCTTTCGGCAATGCGCGCGATGGCCGGGGCGTTTTTGTTGGCGACATTCCAGCCCGTGCGGAATTTCAAGGTCACCGGCGTATCGGGAATGGCGGCGACCACGGCATCGAGAATGCGGCCGACCAGGGCTTCGTCCTGCATCAGCGCCGAGCCGGCCATCACATTGCAAACCTTCTTGGCCGGGCAGCCCATATTGATGTCGATAATCTGAGCGCCGCGATCGACATTGTGGCGGGCGGCCTCGGCCATCATCCTCGGATCCGCGCCGGCGATCTGCACCGCGATGGGCGCAACTTCGCCGTCGTGGTTGGCCCGGCGCAAGGTCTTGGCGCTGCCGTAGAGCAGCGAGTTGGAGGTGACCATCTCGGATACCGCGAGGCCCGCCCCCATTTTCTTGCACAACTGGCGGAAGGGACGATCGGTAACCCCGGCCATGGGCGCGACGAACAGGTTGTTGCGAAGCTGAAAACCGACAAATTCCATGGGCGAACGGGGGCGCGGGCAAATCAGGGGAAGCCGCGTAGTCTACCCGAGTCAGCGCCTAAAAAATAGTCAAATCGTGAAACTGAAGGTCAGCAGCAAGGCGAAGATAAGTTGCAGACCGGCGGTTGCGGCCAGGATGCCATTGAAGCCCGGCCCCGGCATTTCACGGCGAAAACGCCCGACAAGGCGCAGCGCCAGCGGCAGCGACAACAAGGGCAGCCAAGCCAGCCAGCCGAGGCCGGCAAGGAGGGGCAAGAGGGCGTAGGGGGCCAGCATTTCCGCCGTATACAAGGCGCGCGTGGCGGGCCGGCCCAGGCGGACAGCCAGCGTATTCTTGCCGCTGGCGGCATCTCCGTCGCGGTCGCGGTAATTATTGACGGTAATCACCGCCGCCGCGTGCAGGCCGACCAGGGTCGCGGCAATCAGCGCCGTCGCGCTCAAACTCAGGGTTTGCAGGTAGAAGCTGCCGCCGACGGCGATCAGGCCGAAGAAAATGAACACGAACAGCTCGCCGAGCGGCCCGTAGGCGATGGGCCGGGGGCCGCCGGTATAGGCCCAGCCGGCGGCCAGCGAGCCCAGGCCGATGGCGACGATGGGCCAGCCGCCCCGGCCAACCAGATAGATACCGCACAAAAAAGCCAGCGCGAAGGCCAGCCACGCGCCGGCGCGCACCGCGCGCGGACTGAGCCAGCCTTCGGCGCTGGCGCGGCGCGGGCCGATCCGTCCCGGCGCATCGACGCCGCGCAGAAAATCGCCCGCATCGTTGAACAAATTGGTGCCAATCTGGATCAGGGCGGCCCCCAGCGCCGCGGCCAACAAAGGCAGCCAGAGCAAAGCGCCCTGCTCGTGCCAGGCGACGGCGCTGCCCACCGCCACCGGCGAGAGCGAAACGCCCAGGGTTTTCGGGCGGCAGGCGAGAAACCAGGCGGCGCTTCGTTTCATGCGGACGGCGTTTTCCGGGGCGCGCATCACGGCTGGGCCCAGTCCATCAGGCGCTCGACGCTTTCTCGAAGCCTCTCAGTCATGGCGCATGATTTCCTCGATCTCGGCCACCGTTTTCGGGGCCGTGGTGTAGACGGCGCATCCATCGGCAGTGACGCGCACATCGTCCTCGATGCGTATGCCAATGCCGGAGAGCGCGGGCGGCACATCGGAGGCCGGGCGGATGTATAAACCGGGCTCCACGGTCAGGGTCATGCCCGCTTGCAGCAGGGTCCATTGCTCGCCGAGCTTGTAATCGCCGGCATCGTGCACATCCAGGCCGAGCCAGTGGCCGGTGCGGTGCATGTAGAAGCGGCGGTAATCGCCCTTTTCGATCAGATTGTCGACATCGCCCTGTAGCAGTTTCAGGTCGACCAGCCCTTCTGTCAGCACGCGCACGGCGGCCTCGTGCGCCGCCATGAAGTGACGGCCGGGGGCGATGGCGGCGATGGCCGCCTGCTGCGCCGCCAGCACGATGTCGTAGACCGCTTTCTGGGCCGCGCTGAAACGGCCATTGACCGGAAAAGTTCGGGTAATGTCGGCGGCGTAGCCCTCGACCTCGCATCCCGCGTCGATCAGCACCAGATCGCCGTCGTTGAGCCGCTTGTCATTGGCGACATAGTGCAGCACGCAGGCATTGACGCCGCCGGCGACAATCGGCGCATAGGCATGGCCGGCCGCGCCCCGGCGGCGAAATTCGTGACTCAGCTCGGCCTCCAGCTCGTATTCGGCCATGCCGGGGCGGCAAGCGCGCATGGCGCGGGCGTGGCCGGCGCTGGCGATATCGGCGGCGCGCTGCTGAATGGCCGCTTCAGCGTCATCCTTGATCAGACGCATGGCGTCCAGTTCGGCGCGCAGGTCGTGGATGGCGCGCGGCGCGCGCCTGCCGGCCCGGGCCTGGGCGCGCACGGCATTGAGCGCGGCGGCGATGCGCGCATCCCAGGCGGCGTCAAAGCCGATGGCATGCCATAGCATCTCGCGGTCGGCCAGGAGTTCGGGGAAGCGCTTGTCGAACTGCTCGATCGGGTAAGCGGCGGTAAAACCAAACGCGCTTTTCGCCGCCTTGGGACCGTAGCGATAGCCGTCCCAGATTTCGCGCTCCTCGTGCTTCTCGCGGCAAAACAAAATGCTCTTCGGCTTCTTGCCGCCAACCAGCGCCAGCACCGCCTCCGGCTCGGGAAAACCCGTGAGATACCAGAAATAACTGTCGAAACGATAGGGATGGCGGGTATCGCGATTGCGAATGACCTCCGGCGCGGTCGGGATCACGGCAATGCCATCGCCAATGGCTTCAAGCAAGCGTTTGCGGCGGGCGAGGAAGGGGGCGTGGATCATGACATCAACTGAAAATGACAACGAGGGCGATCAGGGTAGAAACAAGGCCGCAGGCGGCAACAAATTCGGCATTGCCCCGCGAACCCGGGTTCGGATACCGGCCCAAGGTCACGATGCGAAGCACGATCCAGCCGGGCCAGTAAAAGATGGCGACCACCAGGACATCCACAACGAAGTGGACCAATGGCTCAAGCATCGGCGCGTTCTGCCGCGAGCATGGCATCGAGTTCAGCCAACCGCTCCGCCGTGCCGACGTCGACCCAATGGCCGGTGTGGCGCTCTCCGCTCAGCGTGCCGGCGGCGATGGCGGCGTCCAGCAGGGGGCGCAGTTTCATCGCTTGGCCGACCGGCACGGCGCGAAAAAAATCGGGCGAGAACAAGCCGATGCCTGCGTAAGTGAGCGTTTGCTCGCTCTGTGCATCAACAACGCGCCCGCCGTCCAGGCTGAAGTCGCCGCCGGCGTGGTGGGCGGGGTTGTCGACCAGAAGGAGATGGGCATGGCCGGGGGGAATGGGGCGCGCGGCGAAATGGCCGAAATCGAGCTCGCAATACACATCGCCATTGACGACCAGAAAGGGCGCATCGCCAAGCAGGGAAAGCGCCTGGGCGATGCCGCCGGCGGTTTCCAGCGCGCCCGGCGGTTCGGGCGAATAGCGAATCGTGAGCCCCCACGTCGATCCATCGCCCAGCGCCTCTTCGATTTGCTCGCCGAGATGGGCGTGATTGATGACGATATCGCGAAAACCCGCCGCCGCCAGGCGTTCCAGATGCCAGACGATGAGGGGTTTGCCGCCAGCCGGCAGCAAGGGCTTGGGGGTATGGTCGGTCAGCGGCCGCAGGCGTTCGCCGCGGCCGGCGGCGAGGATCATCGCCTTCATTTATTTGTAGCGATAGCCGATCTGCTCGGTTTTTCCGTCGAGCTTGTCGAGCAGGTTCAACAGGGGCTTCAGTTGCACGTAGCGGCTGGCGGGTTTTTTTGCATAGGCCATGAAGCGCGGCAGGTCGGCAAGGTATTTGTCCTTGCCGTCGCGGTAATTGAGGCGGCAGAAAATGCCGAGCACCTTGAGGTGGCGTTGCAGGCCCATCAATTCGTACTCGCGCCAGAAAGCGCCGAAATCCTCGCGCACCGGCAGGCCGGCGGCCCGGGCTTTTTCCCAGTAACGGACGACCCAGTCGATTTCCTGCTCTTCCTCCCAGGAGATGAAGGCATCGCGAAAGAGCGAGACGAGGTCGTAGGTGATTGGGCCATATACGGCATCCTGAAAGTCGATGATGCCCGGCGTGAGAGGCTCGGCGCTCTCCACCACCATCAGATTGCGCGGCATGAAGTCGCGATGCACGAACACCTTGGGTTGAGCGAGCGCGGACTTGATCAGAAACCTGAACGTGAGGTCGAGTTTTTGCTTTTCGTCATCGTCGAGCGACAGACCCAGGTGGCGGCCAATGAACCATTCCGGGAAGAGATCCAGCTCGCGGCGCAGCAGGGTGGCGTCGTAGGGCGGCAGGGTGGCGGCGGTCGACGACAACTGCCATGTGATCAGGGCGTCGAGAACCGGACGGATCAGCGGGTCGGCCAGCGAAGGATCGGCGTTCAGCGCTTCGAGATAGCCGATGCGGCCGAGGTCGGTGAGCAACAGAAAACCCTTTTCCAGATCCTGATCGAGCACGCGCGGCGCGGCGAGGCCGGCCTTGGCCATCAGACCCGCGACCTGGATGAAGGGGCGGCAGTCTTCCTGCTCGGGCGGGGCGTCCATCAGGATGCGCGTCGCGCCGTCTTCCCAGCTCAGTCGAAAATAGCGGCGAAAGCTCGCATCGGCCGAGGCCGGGGCGATGCTGACAGCCTGATCGGGAAAGCGGATGGCGACCCAGTCGACAATCAGTTGATCGCGCGGTGTCTGAGGAAACATCGGAGGAAACATCGGGCGGGGAGGGTTCATTGTAAAATGGCCGGATTTTAACACTCGGGCGTCCGCCGTTCCGGCCTGCCCCGCCGCATAAAGCCTCGATGCCCGGTTTTTCCCGACGCCCGCTTGCTGTTTGCATCTGCTGCCTGTTCGCCGGCCTGCCGGCGGCGGCCGATGAGCGCGGATCGAGCATCAGCCCCGCCCTTCAGCCCGGGTCGGCTCACGATGCCCCCTTGCGTCTGCGCCAGGAGCGCCGCTTCAATGTCATGGCCGGCAAGGGCGCGCGGCCGGCCGCGATCGGCACGGGCCTCGCCAAACCGGCCAGCGATGATGATCCGCATCCGCTCTTTCTGATCGCCGACCAGATGGACAGCCAGGACGGCCGGGATGGCCATGTGGCCGTGGCCGAGGGCCATGTCGAATTGCGCAAGGCCGGCCTCTTGATGTTTGCCGACCGCGTCTCCTACAAGGTGGTCGACGACGAGGCGGAAGCCAGCGGCAATGTCCGCCTGTTGCAGGATGGCGCGGTCATTCATACGCCCTGGCTGCGCCTGCGTCTGGCCGATACGATCGGCCATACCGAGCGTCTCGATTACCACTTCATCCGCCAGATCCAGAGCCGGCTCTATCGCAACAAGGACACGGTCGTCGCGGTTGCCGCCAATGATTACTCCTCCTCCGGCGCGCCGATGATGTTGAATGTGCCGAATACCTACGGTCTGCCGACCGTGGCGCCGGAGAGGCGCCCGTCGGAGGCGAGCGGGAGCGCCGAGCGCCTCGATTTCGAGGGCAGGAATCAATTTCGCTTTACAGAGGCGACTTATTCGACCTGCAAGCCGGGACGGGACGACTGGCGCTTGCAGTCCGAGACGATGCACCTCGATTACGACCGGGAAATCGGCGAGGTGCGCAATGCCACCCTGAAATTCCAGGATGTGCCCATCTTCTACCTGCCGGCGGGTTCCTTCTCGCTCAATGGCCGGCGAAAATCCGGCTTCCTGCATCCTTCGTTCTCGGCTTCATCCAAGAATGGCCTGGATTTGAGCCTTCCGTATTACTGGAATATCGCGCCCAATTACGATGCGACCATCCAGCCGCGCTACATGGCCAAGCGCGGCCTGCAACTGGGGGCCGAGGCGCGCTATCTCGACTTCAACCATGCCGGCACGATGCAAGCCGAATACATGCCCAGGGACGATCAGCGCGGGGAAAGCCGCTACGCCTACCATGTGCAGCACCGGCACAACCTGGGGCGCGGGGTCAGCGCATCGCTGAACTGGCAGGGGGTTTCCGACGATCTGTACTGGGAGGACATGTCGTCGCGGCTCTTGAGAACCGCGCAAACCCAGTTGATGCGCCAGGCCGTCGTGGGCTATGCCCCGACCTCGTGGCTAACGACCTCGGTCGAGGTCTTGCGCTATCAGACCCTGCAACCCGATCCCGAAGCGCCGATCGCCCGCCCCTATTTCCTGGAGCCGCGCCTCAATTTCAATATCTACAAGCCGAATCTGTTCGGCTCGGATCTGATCATGACCGGCCAGTATTCGCGCTTCACCCATCCGGACGCCAAGAATTTCCCCAATGGCGAGCGCCTGGTGATGTATCCGCAAATCTCCGCGCCCATCATCCATCCG
>CAZFHE010000230.1:0-3084 GCA_964518615.1 uncultured Dechloromonas sp.
CGGAAGGGCTGAACACGCACGAAATTTACCCGAACGGCATCTCGACCAGCCTGCCCTTCGATGTGCAATTGGCGCTGGTGCGTTCCATCCGCGGCCTGGAAAACTGCCATATCCTGCGCCCCGGCTATGCCATCGAATACGATTTCTACGATCCGCGCGGCCTTAAGGACACGCTGGAAACCAAGCAGATTAGCGGCCTGTTCTTCGCCGGCCAGATCAATGGCACCACCGGCTATGAGGAAGCGGCGGCCCAGGGCCTGCTCGCCGGCGTCAATGCCGCGCGCCATGTGCAGGGCCTTGACGGCTGGTGTCCGAGGCGCAATGAAGCCTATCTGGGCGTGATGGTCGATGATCTGATCACGCGCGGCGTCGCCGATCCCTACCGGATGTTTACCAGCCGCGCCGAGTACCGCCTGTCACTGCGCGAGGACAATGCCGATTTGCGTCTGACCGAGCAGGGCCGCTCGCTCGGCCTGGTCGATGATGCGCGCTGGGACGCCTTCTGCGTGAAGCGCGACGCCATCGCCGCCGAGCAAGAGCGGCTCAAATCCACCTGGGTCAATCCCCGGATCACCCCGGCCGAGGAATGCCAGCGCGTGCTCGGCAAGGCCATCGAGCGCGAGTACAACCTGTTTGAATTGCTGCGCCGCCCCGAAGTCGCCTATGCCGAGCTGATGACCCTGCCCGGCGCGGCCGATGCCGGACAGCCCGCCCAGACGGACCCGCTCATCGTCGAGCAACTGGAAATCTCGGCCAAATATCAGGGCTATATCGACCGTCAGAGCGAAGAAGTCGCCCGGTCGGCCAGTTACGAGAACACGGCGCTGCCAGAGGGTCTCGATTACGGCAGGGTGGCGGGCCTTTCCCACGAGGTGAGACAAAAGCTGGCCCAGCACCGGCCGCAGACCATCGGTCAGGCCTCGCGCATCCAGGGCGTCACGCCAGCGGCGATTTCCTTGCTGCTGATCCATCTGAAACGCTTTTGCCTGTCGCCAACTCCATGAGCGCGAAGGTAGACAACAGCGGCCTTGCTTTTGGCCTTTCCGCCCTCGGCCTCGATCTGCCCGAAACGGCGCGGCAACAGTTGCTCGCCTTTCGCGACCTGCTGCTGAAATGGAACAAGACCTACAACCTGACGGCGCTGCGCGATCCCGAACAGGCCATCGCCCACCATCTGCTCGATTCGCTCTCCATCCTGCCCCATATCGGCGGCGGGCCGCTGCTCGATGTCGGCAGCGGGGGCGGCCTGCCCGGCATCCCGCTGGCTATCGCCCGGCCGGAACTGTCGGTGAGCCTAGTCGACACGGTGCAAAAAAAAGCCAGTTTTCTGCAACAGGCCGCCATTGAACTCGGGCTGAAAAATGTCGCCGTCCACCATGCCCGGGTCGAGGCCTTGAGCGGCCAGTATGCGCAAATCAGTTCGCGCGCCTTTGCCGAACTCAAGCCTTTCATCGAGCTGACCCGCCATCTGCTTGCCCCGGGCGGACGCTGGCTGGCCATGAAGGGCGTCCGCCCGGATGCCGAAATCGCCGCCCTGCCGGCCGGCATCGGGGTCGAGGCCCTCATCCCCCTCGACGTGCCGGGGCTCAATGCCGAACGCCATTTGATCATCCTGAAAGCGGGCCAATGAAAGTTCTCGCCATCACCAATCAGAAAGGCGGCGTCGGCAAGACGACCACCGCCGTCAATCTGGCCGCCTCGCTGGCCGCCGAGGGCCAGCGCGTCTTGCTCATCGACATGGACCCCCAGGGCAACGCCACCACCGGCTCGGGCATCACCAAAAAGGAAGCGCTGCCCACCGTCTATCAATTGCTGATTGGCGCGGCCTCGCTGGATGAAGTTTGCCTGACGACCGCTTTCGCCTTCGACATCCTGCCCGCCAATCGCGAACTGGCCGGGGCCGAAGTCGAGATGATCGACCTTGAGCAGCGCGAATACCGCCTCAAGAACGCCTTGCAAGAAAACCGCGAGCGTTACGATTTCGTGCTCATCGACTGCCCGCCGGCCCTCAATATGCTGACCGTCAATGGCCTCGTGGCCGCCGATTCGGTGCTGATCCCGATGCAGTGCGAGTACTACGCGCTGGAAGGCTTGTCCGATCTGGTCGAGACGCTGCGAAAAGTGCGCGCTCACCTCAATTCCCGGCTCGAAATCGAGGGCCTGTTGCGCACCATGTACAACAGTCAGAGCACGCTGACCCAGCAAGTCTCGAATGAGCTGGAAAGCCATTTCGGCAACAAGGTCTATCAGACCATCGTGCCGCGCAATGTGCGTCTGGCCGAAGCGCCCTCCTACGGCAAGCCGGTCATCGCCTTTGACAAAAGCTCCAAGGGCGCGCAAGCCTACTGCGCGCTCGCCAAGGAAATACTCGAAAGGGTCGCCCCATGATCAAGATGAAAGGACTCGGCCGCGGGCTGGATGCGCTGCTCGCCGGCAGCGACAGGCCCCAGGGCGACGAACAGCGCAATCTGCCGGTCGAGCGCCTGCGTCCCGGCAAATACCAGCCGCGCACCCGGATGGACCAGGATTCGCTTGCCGAACTGGCGGCCTCGATCAAGGCCCAGGGCATCATGCAGCCCATTCTGGTGCGACCCATCGACAACACGCCGGGCGCCGAGCGCTATGAAATCGTCGCCGGCGAGCGCCGCTGGCGCGCCGCCCGGCTTGCGGGCCTCGCCGAAGCGCCGGTGCTGGTGCGCGCCATTCCCGATGAGCAGGCGCTGGCCATGGCGCTGATCGAGAATATTCAGCGCGAAAATCTCAATCCCCTCGAAGAAGCCCAGGGCTTGCAACGCCTGGTCGATGAATTCGGCCTGACCCATCAGCAGGCCGCCGACGCCGTGGGCCGCTCGCGCCCGACCGCCTCCAACCTGCTGCGCCTCTTGCAATTGAGCGCGCCGGTGCAGGATATGCTGATGGCCGGCGAGCTCGACATGGGCCACGCCCGCGCGCTGCTGCCGCTCGCTGGCGCAGAACAGATCGCCCTGGCCCGGCGCGTCGTGCAAAAGGGCCTGTCGGTGCGCGAGGCCGAGCGCCTGGTTCAGCACATTCTCAATCCGCCCCAACCCGCCGCCGCCCCGCCGC
>CAZFHE010000231.1:0-2217 GCA_964518615.1 uncultured Dechloromonas sp.
CTCGAGCGCCGCGCCAGCGTGATTCTCAGCCTGCATCCGCACAATGACCGGGGCACCGCCGTCGCCGCCGCCGAACTCGGCCTGATGGCCGGGGCCGACCGCGTCGAGGGCTGTCTGTTTGGCAATGGCGAGCGCACCGGCAATGTCGATCTCGTCACGCTCGCGCTCAATCTGCATACCCAGGGCGTCGATAGCGGCCTCGACTTTTCCGACATCAATGGCATCGCCCGCCTCTGCGAGCAATACACCCGGCTTCCCGTTCATCCGCGCCATCCCTATGCCGGCGATCTCGTATTCACCGCCTTTTCCGGCTCCCATCAGGACGCCATCAAGAAGGGCTTCGCGGCGCAGCAGGCGGGGGCGTCCTGGGCCGTGCCCTACCTGCCCATCGACCCGGCGGATGTCGGGCGAAGCTACGATTCGGTGATCCGCATCAATAGCCAGTCGGGCAAGGGCGGCGTTGCCTGGCTGATGGAAAGCGCCTACGGCGTCGCGATGCCGCGGCGCTTGCAGGTGGAATTTTCCGGCATCGTCCAGAAACACGCCGACCAGCAGGGCGGCGAAATCAGCGCCGACGACATCTGGCGCATGTTTTCCGCCGCCTATCTCGACACCCGCAGCCCGGTCGATTATCGCGAGCACCACCTGTACGAGCGCGGCAGCGCCCAGGGCATCCGGCTCGCGGTGGATATCGACGGCGAGCCCCATGTGCTCACCGGCGAAGGCAACGGGCCGATCAACGCGGCGGTGCACGCCTTGCAGCGCGCGGGCATCGCCATTCAGGTGCGCAGTTACGAAGAACGCTCCATGACCCCGGCAGGCGACGATGGCAATGCCAATGCCTGCGCCTTCATCGAACTCGCCGCCCATGGCCGCGAATGCTACGGCGTCGGCATTGACGGCAATATCGTCACCGCCTCGATCAAGGCCTTGTTGAGCGGGGTCAATAGACTGCAATGCGGACTGCAATGCGACGAAAGGCGCGACGAAAAGCGACAGGTGGCCAGAGCATGAGTCCCCAATCCTCTTCCCGCTACACCCAGGGCCACGAGCGCGCCACCCTGGCTTCGCATGGCGCGCGCACCGCGTTGAATTCGGCGGCCTATCTGCTGCCCCGCCTGACACCGGGGATGCGCGTCCTCGACATCGGCTGCGGCCCCGGCAGCATCACCCTGGATCTTGCGGCGCGGGTCGCGCCCGGTCAGGTCATCGGCCTGGAAAACACTGAGGCGCCCCTCATCGCCGCCCGCGCCGCAGCCGCCGCCCGTTCGGACACGACAACCCTGTTCCAGATTGGGGATGCGCTGAATCTGCCCTTCGAAGAGGCCTCCTTCGACGTGGTGCATGCTCATCAGGTTCTGCAACATCTGAGCGACCCGGTACGCGCCCTGCGGGAAATGCAGCGCGTCTGCAAGCCGGGCGGCTGGATCGCCTGCCGGGATGCGGATTACGCGTCGATGGGCTGGTATCCGGAACTTCCCGGACTCGAACGTTGGCGGCAAGCCTATTGCGCGGCGGCTCGGGCCAATGGCGGCGAACCCGACGCGGGCAGGCGGCTGCGCGCCTGGGCGCATGCGGCGGGCATCGCCCATCCGCAAATCACGGCTTCCGTATGGAGCTATGCCGATACCGAAAGCTGCCGCTGGCTGGGCAATGGACAGGCCGAGCGCTGCGCCGGCGAGATATTTTCCCGGCAAGCCAGAGAGCAAGGACTCACTTCGGCCGATATCGCGGGGATAGTCGATGCCTGGCGGCAATGGGGCGACGATCCAAATGCCTGGTTTTGCATGCCTCACGGCGAATTGCTGGCGCAAATTCCCAGTTTATGAGGGCGGCTTGGGGGCCTGTGGATTCTAGGCTCCAATAGGGAAGGCCGCACCGGACAGCCCTTGTTGGGTTTCGCTGCGCTCAACCCAACCTACTATTCGTACAGGATTGCGCCAAAACCGCTTTATCCGCCCGCCACCTGTCTGGCTGCCGCCCATTGGCGGCGGCTGACCGGCAGGCGTTCCGGCGCGCCGCGCAGCAGCGCCCAGCCGTAGGCTTCGGCATCGTCGCCGTCGGCTTTCTCGAAGCCCGCGAGCGCCGTCTTGGCTACCAGCACCGCCCGGTGCAGGCGGATGAAACGCTCGGCGAATTCCGTTTCGAGATGGGTCAGCGTCTCGTCGAGCAGGAATTCGCGCTCCTTGGTGCGCGCCGTCACGTATTTGAGGTCGG
>CAZFHE010000232.1:0-1899 GCA_964518615.1 uncultured Dechloromonas sp.
CCGTGGCCCGGCTCTTCCGGCTGGCGTCGATCAGGCTGGCGGTCAAATCGCCAGCGCCGGGACGATGCCGCCGGCGGCATGAATGTGGTTTTCCTTGATCAGAATGGCATCCCACAGCGCCAGCCGGTGATTGCCGCCGCCGCCGCAGCGAACCGCGTATTTTTGAGCGAGGCGCAGGCCGGGCAGGGTCTTGCGCGTATCGACCACCTGCGCCCGGGTGCCGTCGATGGCGTCGGCGTAGCGGCGCGCCTTGCTGGCCACCGCCGACAACAATTGAAGAAAGTTGAGGGCGGATCGCTCGGCCGAGAGCAGGGCGCGGGCATTGGCCTCGATGTCGCACAAGGTCTGGTTGGCGGCGATCCGCTCGCCGTCGGCGGCCTGCCAGACGATGCGGGCCTGCGGGTCGAGACGGCGCACGCATTCGTCGAACCAGTCGCGGCCACAGAGCACGCCCGGTTCGCGCGAAATGACCGTGGCCCGGCTCTTCCGGCTGGCGTCGATCAGGCTGGCGGTCAAATCGCCAGCGCCGAGATCTTCTTCCAGCGCGGCGGTCACGTTGCGGGCAATTTCGGGGGCAAGCGGAACGGCGAAGTCGATGGTCATGGAGGGCAGGGGGGGGCAAGGAGGGAAGCGAATTGTACCGCCCGGACAAGGCGCTGGCGTTTGCTAGCGGCGCGAGTGCGGAGCCTCGCGCAGCCAGTCGTTGAATACGAGACGAGCGGCGTCGATGACTTCGCCGGCTGCGAGGCCAACCGGGCCAAGGCCGGCGGCAACCAGCCGGTCGGCGGCGGCCCCGTGCAGATGCACCCCGGCCAGCAGCGCCGGGGCCGCCGGCCAATGCTGGCCAAGCAGGGCGAGCACCAGGCCGCTCAACACGTCGCCCATGCCGGCGCTGGCCATGCCGGGATTGCCGTTATCGTTGATCCACCACGATCCATCCGCCGTTGCCACCACCGTGCCGCAGCCCTTGAGCGCGACGTGGCAGCGATAGCGGCGGGCTATCTCGCGGGCCGCGCCTAGGCGGTCGGCCTGAATCTCGGCGGTGGCGGTTTCGAGCAGACGTCCGGCCTCGGCCGGGTGCGGCGTCAGAATGGCCGGAACCCGTCGGCTGGCCAGGGATTGCTGCAAGTTTTCTTCGCTGGCCACCAGGTTGAGCGCGTCGGCATCGAGCAGCAGCGGCAGGTCATGGGCCAGCGCGGTTTCCAAGAGTTCCGAGGCTTCCAGCGAGATGCCCATGCCCGGACCGCAGGCCAGCGCCGCCAGCGCCGATTGCAGCAGCGCCTGTGGCCGGCGCAGCATCAGTTCTGGCTGTGCCGGATCGAAGCTCGGCGCCTGCGGATCAATGAGGGCAGCATAAACCCGGCCCGCGCCGAGTTTGAGCGCGGCGCGGGCGGCCAGAAAAGCGGCCCCGACCATGGACGGGGCGCCGCCGAGCACGCCGACGCTGCCAAAATTGCCCTTGTGAGTGTTTTTCAGACGCGGCGCGAGATATTCGGCAAAAGCGGCGGGAGTGATGCGGCGACCATCGGGCGGAACTTCGGCTGGCGGATCGAGATCGAGCCGGGCAAGACGCAATTGCCCGCAGTGGTCGGGGCCGTCGGCGGTCAAGAGGCCCGGTTTGCCAGCGATAAAAGTCAGGGTGTGCGTGGCGCGAACCGCGATGCCAGGCACCGAGCCGCGCTCGGCATCGAGCCCGGACGGGCAATCGAGCGCCAGCACCGGGCAGCGGTCACGCCCGGCAATCGTGTTGATGGCGTCGATCAGCGCGGCGTGGCGGCCGGCCGGCGGACGGCCAAGACCAATGCCAAAAAGGCCGTCGATAACCAAGGACCAGCGGCCCCCAGCTGGAATGTCATCGACGGCTTGACCGCCAGCGGCTACGAAATCCTGAAAGGCGCA
>CAZFHE010000233.1:0-8637 GCA_964518615.1 uncultured Dechloromonas sp.
GGGGGCCAGCACGCGCGCCGGGCCGGATTCGGACAAGGGCGGCAGCGGCAGGCGGATGCCGCCGGGCAGCAGGCCCATCCGGCTCACGGCCCACTTGACCGGAATCGGATTGGCTTCGCAGAACAGATCGCGATGCAGGCCGAGCAGCTTGAAATGAATGTCGCGCGCGACATTGACATCGCCCCGCGCGGCGGCGGCGCACATCTCATGCATCAGACGCGGCGCGAGATTGGCGGTGACCGAAATATTGCCGTGGTAGCCGAGCAGGATGGAAGCCACGCAGGTCATGTCGTCGCCGCTATAGAGCGCGAAACCCCTGGGCGCACGGGCGATCAGATCACAGGCGCGGTCGAGATTGCCGGTCGCGTCCTTGACGCCGGCGATGCCCGGCACCTGGGCCAGACGCAAAATGGTGTCATTACCCATGTCGGCGACGGTGCGGCCCGGCACGTTATAGAGCAGCACCGGCAGATCGACGGCTTCGGCAATGGTCTTGAAATGGCGATAAATGCCTTCCTGGGTCGGCTTGTTGTAATACGGCACCACCGACAGCGCCATATCGGCCCCGGCCTTCCTGGCGAATTCGGTCAATTCGATGGCCTCCGCCGTCGAATTGGCGCCGGTGCCGGCAATGACCGGAATCCGGCCGGCGGCATGGTCGACCGTGACCTGAATCAGTTGGCAATGCTCCTCGACATCGACCGTCGGCGATTCGCCGGTGGTCCCCACCACGACAATCGCGTCGGTCCCCTCGCGGACATGAAAATCGACCAGATTGCGCAGGGAGGACAAATCGAGGCTGCCGTCCTCATGCATGGGAGTAACGATGGCGACAAGGGATCCGGTAATCATGGCCTGCTCATCAAAAAGGGAATTTTCCGATTGTAACTGAAGGCAAAACAGAGCGGAAAGGCGCGCCGCAACAGTTTCTGCCCCAGCAAACGCAGCCGGACGCGCCGGATCGGCAGACGACAGGCGCGATCAAAAAAAACGGCGGCCGCAGCCGCCGCCGTTAAGGCCGGAGGCTTTTAGTGCTTCTGGCTGCTTTCCACCGGCGCCGGACGCACCACCTTGGCCTCGATCTCTTTGCTGCTGCCATCGTCAAAGGTCAGCGTGATCGGCACCACGTCGCCCTCCTTCATCGGCGCCTTGAGGTCGATCAGCATCACATGCAGGCTGCCCGGCTTCAATACCGCCTCGCCGCCCGCCTTGATATCAACGCTTTGCACCGGGCGCATTTTCATCACCCCGCCCTCGTTGATGTGGTTGTGCAATTCGGTGACCTTCGAGGCCGGGTTGTCGGCCTTGACCAGCTTGACGTCCTGGGCGCCCTCGTTGCGGATCACCATGAAGGCGCCGGTTGCCGGCGCATTCGGCGGCGCAAGGCGAACATAGGGGTCATGCACGCTGATCTGGTCGGCCGAACCGGCCAGAGCGCCAAGCGAAAACAACAGACCGGCAACGAGCAGGGGCAATTTCTTCATCTTCGTTTCTCCTTCAAGGGTGGGTCAAAATGTTGCGAATCCCGGCCGCCACCTGCTCCGGCCCCGTGCCGTGCGGCAGGCTGCCAAAGAGGCGGCCATCGCGGCCAATGAGATAGGTGTCGGCGCTGTGATCTACGACATAGCCGTCGCCAGCCGTCTCCAGCGGTTGTTCGGCGTAATAGACGCCGTAGCGGCGCGCGACATCGGCCACCGCCTCGGGACTGCCGGTGAGGCCGACGATGGCCGGATGAAAGAAGGCGGCGTATTCCTTGAGCCGCTCAGGCGCATCGCGCTTGGGATCGACCGAGACGAAGAGCACGGCGACCTCGGCCGCTTCCTCGGGGCTCAAGCGAGCCAGGCCGGTCGCCGCGGTCGACAGGGCCGTCGGGCAGACATCCGGGCAATAGGTGTAGCCAAAGAAAAGCAGCACCGCCTTGCCTTGATAATCAGATAGCGCGACCGGGCCATCGGCCGACTGCAAGGTGAAATCGCCGCCGGCGGGCGCGCTGGCCGGGCTGGCAACAACGGGCAGCGGCGCGTCCGGCAAATCGGGATGCCAGAAGAGCCCCAGCCCCGCGACCAAGGCGGCGAGCAGGACGACGACGGCAAGCAAGGAGCGTTCGGACATCAGGAAAGGCCCTTCGTGACAAAACGATGAGGTATCGCGATGCGCCGTCCGCCCGCCTCGATCAGCACCGTGGCCTGCCATTCCATCTGACCGGTGATGCAGACGGGCAAGGTGACTTCAGCCGCATACACCCCATGGCCGCGCTCGGCGAAGCGCGGCCGGTTGTAACCCATATTCATGTCAACGCCGGAAAAATCGACCTCGACCCGGGTGGGCGTCACGCCTTCGGTCGTGATTCTGGCCTCGAAGGGCCGCACCAGCGGGATGGGCAGGCTGCCCATCGCCAGTTCGACGCTGCCGCCGTCCGGCAGCGCCACGCGGCAGGGGCCGCGTTGCAGGTCGCACGCCGGATCGGGCTCGACCACCAGGTCGGATTTGGGCAGCAGCAGCGGCGACAGCTTGTAGCCGACGACCACGACCAGCGCGATCAGCAACACGCCGATCAGGTCAATCAGGATTTTCTTGTTCAACGATCGCTCTCGCGCCGAGGAACAAAAAGGGCCGATATTTTCCGCATATGGAGCCTGTTGGAATTAGCAAATATCAATTCTTTCACAGTCGGGGCGGAATACAGTGTGTGACATATTGTCGCAGGAGAGCGTATCCGCCTGCGCCAATCGGGGGTAGAACACTAAATGGGTTCTTTTTTCGGGAGAAATCAAATGAGTAGATTTGCAGTCAAACCCACTGCGCTGCTTGTCGCAGCCGGCATCGGGCTCAGCGCCGCCAGCGCCGCCTGGTCGGCCGAGTCCCTTCAGGATGTGATGAAGCGTCGCGGCCTGAGCCAGCAGGATATTCTGGCCGCGGCCAAGACCTATGTACCAACCGGCAAGCGCGACGAGTTCGTGGCTTTCAGTTCCGGCGGCCAGTCTGGCCAGGTGATCGTCTATGGCATTCCGTCCATGCGCATCATGAAGTACATCGGCGTCTTCACGCCGGAGCCGTGGCAGGGTTACGGCTTCGATGAAAACTCGAAGGCCGTGCTCAGAGGCGGCCGGATCGACGGCAAGGACATTACCTGGGGCGACACCCACCACCCGGCGATTTCCGAAACCAACGGCCATTATGACGGCCAGTTCCTGTTCATCAACGACAAGGCCAACCCGCGCATTGCCGTGATCGACCTGCGCGATTTCGAAACCAAGCAGATCGTCGTCAACCCGGTCTACAAGTCCGAGCACGGCGGCGCCTTCGTCACCACCAACACGGAATACGTGTTCGAGGCGGCGCAGTATCCGGCCCCGCTGGAAAACCAGAAGTTCTACCCGCTCGAGGAAATGAACGAGAAATACCGCGGCGGCATGACCTACTGGAAGTTCGATCGCAAGGCGGGCCGCATCCTTCCAAACGAATCCTTCACCGTCGAACTGCCGCCGTACTGGCAGGATTTGTCTGACGCCGGCAAGGGTCCGTCCGAAGGCTGGTCGTTTACCAACTCGTTCTGCTCCGAGCGCTATGTCGGCGGCATCGAGAAGGGCCGTCCGCCGTATGAAGCCGGCTGTTCCGCCAAGGACACCGACTACCTGCACGTGATCAACTGGAAGAAGGCCGCCGAACTGGTCGCCGCCGGCAAGGCCAAGACCATCAATGGCCACAAGGTGCTGTCGATCGACGTCGCCGTCAAGGAAGGCATCCTCTACCTGATCCCTGAGCCGAAGTCGCCGCACGGCGTCGACGTCACCCCGGACGGCAAGCTGATCATCGTCTCGGGCAAGCTCGACACCCACACCTCGGTCTATTCCTTCGAGAAAATCATGGCGGCCATCAAGGCCGGCAAGTTCGAATCGAAGGATCCCTACGGCATTCCGGTCATCGCGATGAAGGACGCGCTGGACAAGCAGGTGCAACTCGGCCTCGGCCCCCTGCACACCCAGTACGACTCCAAGCCCTGTATCGCCTACACCTCGCTGTATGTCGATTCGCAGGTCGCCAAGTGGGACTACTGTCAGGGCAAGGTGCTGGACAAGATTTCCGTCCATTACAACATCGGTCACCTGATGTCCATGGAAGGCGATTCCGTCAGCCCGAAGGGCCGCTACCTGGTTGCCCTGAACAAGCTCGCCATCGACCGCTTCGTGCCGGTCGGCCCGCTGCACCCGCAGAACCACCAGCTCATCGACATTTCGAACGACAAGATGCAATTGTTGTACGACATGCCGCTGCCGCTGGGCGAGCCGCACTACGCCGTAGCCATCGAGGCCGCCAAGCTGAAGCCGGGCGTCCGTTACAAGGTCGGCACCGATTCGCGCACCGACTCGCCGCATCCGGGCGCCGTCCGCGCGGGCGAGGAAGTCACGACCAAGGTCGGCAACAAGATCGAGGTCAAGGGTACGCTGATCCGTTCGCACATCACGCCGGAAACCATCGAGGCTGAAGTGGGCGACGAAATCACCATCCACCTGACCAACCTTGAGCGCGCCCAGGACGAAACCCACGGCTTCACCGTCTCGACCTACAACGTCCATGCCTCCGCCGAACCCGGCAAGACCGTCACCGTCAAGTTCAAGGCTGACAAGGAAGGCGTCTATCCGTACTACTGCACGGAATTCTGCTCCGCCCTGCACCTCGAAATGATGGGTTATCTGCTGGTCAAGCCGAAGGGCTGGAAGCCGGCCAAGACCGCCGCCGCGGCCCAGGCCGTCTACACCGAAGCCGACTACAAGGCGACGTTGAAGAAGGTTGCTGACACCCAGGCCGTCATCGACTCCGTGGTGGGTTTCATCACCAGCGTCAACTTCAAGGACTTCCCGGATGTGGTGGCCATGGTTGAGGACGCCACCGACCAGCTGGGCAAGATCCCCGAAGCCAAGGCCAAGGCTGAAGCCGCCGCCGCCAAGAAGGACTGGGACCAGGCCAATCTGTGGGCCGAGCAGATCTGGCAATACCAGGTCAAGGCGGCCGACCTCGGCCTGCGCGCCAAGACCTACCTCGAGCAAAATGGCGCGAAGAAGGTGAAGTAAAGCCAGCGGTCTTGATTTGACTTAAGGCATTTCACGAGGGGCAGAGCGATTCTGCCCCTCGTTTTATTTGAAGAAGGAATACCCATGAAATTCGTAGTGACTTTGCTTGCCGCCGCGCTCGTCGCCGCCCCCGCGATCGCCGCCCCGGATGGCGCCAAGCTGTATGCCGAGAAAACCTGTAACGCCTGCCACGGCCCGAAGGGCGACAAGCCACTCTTGCCGACCTACCCGAAAATTGCCGGCCAGAATGCCGGCTATGCCGAGCAGCAGATGAAGGACATCAAGAGCGGCGCTCGCAGCAATGGCCAATCCGCCGCCATGAAGGGCGTCATGCACCTGGTCAACGACGAGGAAATCAAGGCGCTGGCCGACTACCTGTCCAAGCTGAAATAAGCCCGAAAAGCCTCACGAACAGGGCTTATGACTCACATCAAGGTATGCTGATATGTGGCGGCCGACAATGGATCGGGCGTTCCGACAAATTCTAGAAGGACATCAAATATGAAAGCATCGCTGCTATTGATCGGCCTGCTCAGCGCAGGTCTTGCCATCGCCGCCCCGCCCGCCCCGAAAAAGGAAGGCATCGAAGGCAAAAGCTACAAATGGAACGCTCAGGAAGGCGAAAAAATCGAGGCCTTGAAGCTCAAGGGCGACAAGACCCGCGGCGAGGAAGCCTACGAAATTTGCGGCGCCTGCCACCTGCCCTCCGGCGCCGGCCGTCCCGACGGCACCTTCCCGCAGTTGGCCGGCCAGCACACCACCGTGCTGATCAAGCAGATGGCCGACATCCGCGCCGGTCTGCGCGACAACCCGACCATGTATCCCTTTGCCGCGACCCTGACCGACCCGCAGGAACTGGCCGACGTTTCCGTCTATATCGAAAGTCTGTGCATCCCGACCAACCACGGCAAGTACGAGGGCCCCGACGCCGCCATTCAGGTCGCCAAGGGCAAGGAGTTGTACGAAAAGCAGTGCCTGGAGTGCCACGGCGCCAATGGCGAGGGCGACAAGGCCAAGTTCTACCCGGTGATCGCCGGCCAGCACTACAAGTACCTGCTGCGCCAGATGACCGAAATCCGCGACGGCCATCGCCGTAACGCCAACCCGGACATGGTGAAGGTCATCAAGCCCTACACCAATGAGCAACTGGTGGCCATCTCCGCCTATCAGGCCAGCCTCTCCATGCCCGGCGCGATGTGTAAGCCGAAGGCCGACAAGAAGAAATAAGCCGCTACCGCCCCGGATGCCATAAGGAATCCGGGGCCGCATGAATCCCCGCCGCAGCGGGGATCGCTTTATCAGTGACCTGCCAGAGAACCGCTCCATGACCAAGCAGAACCCTATCGTCGCCGGCCTCACCCTGATCTCGCTGATCTGTCTGGTCGCCGCCTACTTCGCGCCGATCTGGTGGGTTTCGCTGACCGCCCCCAACTATCCCGAGGATGCCTTTCCCGACGGTATCCGCATCCATTTCCATTTCGACGACGTCTACAACGGCTGCAAGGCGGCCATCAAGGGATCGCGGATGGCCGACGAGATTTTGCAAAAAGATCTGGGACACGACGACGAGCGCTACAATCCCATCCTCGACGCCAACAAGAACGTCAACAAGGGCGCCGTGGGCCTCGACTGCGTCCATGAGATGAACACCATCAATCATTACGTCGGGATGTTCCCGATCGCCACCGGCGCGCCGGTCGAGAAACCGCTGTCCAAATTTTTCTTCGGCTTTTTCGCGGTCATCATGCTGGCCTTCGCGCTGCCCAGGAAGAAGCCCCGCCTCATCGTACTGGCCGCCGGCTTTGTCGCCGTCGCCGCCTGGATGCTGATCGACCAGTTCGTCATGGGACATCTGGCCAGCCATGTCGCCGACTACATGAAAGAATCCGGCAGATACTTCAAGGATCCGGAGCGTATCCAGGCGTGGGGCGGCAATGTCGACCTGATCTCGCGCATCGTCATTTTCGGCCTGATCGCCGTGATGGCGCTGGTCTTCGCCGGCGTCGCCAGGATTCGCAATTTCCAGTTGCTGCTGGCCCTGGCGCCAGCCCTGCTGCCGCTGTACTTCGTCATCACCTACGCGAGCTGGCTGTGGTTCTTCGGCCACAATCTGCACCCGTGGGGCGCTTTCACCGTCAAGCCATTCATGCCAACCGTATTTGGCGAGGGCAAGGTCGCCCAGTTCTCGACCTATTCCTATCCCTACTGGGGTTATGGCCTCTTGATGGTGATTTTCGTCTGCATGATGCTGGCCCTCTTGATCCGCCGCAAGCAACTGCGCGAAGGCGGCGCCGAGTAAACGCCATGCGCCTTAGCCGATTGCGCCGCCCGCTGATCTGGCTTGGCATCGCTGCCGGGCTTGGCATGGGCGGCTTCGCCGCCTCGCAATCGCTGGAGGGGATGGGCAGGCCCAATCTCGCCGCCAACTGGGGTTCCTCGGCGGAAAAGGCGATTCGTCCGTCAGCCCCCAACCGCACCGATATTCCCTGGTTCCAGTGGCTGGTCGATGAGGCGAGTCCCGGTTCGATCCTGAAACCGCCGCCCGGCATCTACGCAGGCCCCGTTCTGGTCGACAAACCGCTGACCATCGACGGCGGCGGCCAGGTCATCATCGACGGCGGCGGCAAGGGGACGGTCTTTGTCGTCGATACCGAGGGCGCCACCCTGCGCGGTCTGGATCTGCGGGGCTCCGGCGAATCCCACGACAGCGACGACGCCTGCCTCAATATCCGGGGCAAGCACCATCTGGTCGAGGCAAACCGCATCAGCGACTGCCTCTTCGGCATCGACCTGAAGCAGGCGGACCACAACACGCTGCGCGCCAATCACATCACCTCCAAGCCCTTCGATCTCGGCCTGCGCGGCGATGGCCTGCGCCTGTGGTATAGCCACCGCAACCTGATCGAGAATAACGAGATTGTCGATTCGCGCGACATGGTGGCCTGGTATTCCGACCACAATGTCTGGCGCGGCAATATCGGCAAGCGCAGCCGCTACTCGATCCACTTCATGTTCGCCAAGGACAGTCTGGTCGAGGCCAACGAGTTCTATGACAATGCAGTCGGCGTCTACCTGATGTACACCGAACGCGTCCATGTCCGCGACAATCTCATCTCGCACGCCACCGGCGCGGCCGGCATGGCCCTGGGCTTCAAGGAATCGAGCGATTCCGAAATCACCGGCAACGAAATCATCTACTGCGCGGTTGGCGTCGGCTCCGATCTCTCCCCCTTCGAGCCCGGCACCACCCTCTATTTCGCCAACAACCGCTTCGCCTTCAACGGCATCGGCGTACGCTTCACCAGCGAACTGGGCGGCAATGTCCTGGTCGACAACAGCTTCGAGGGCAATCTCACCGACGTCGTGCAAATGGGCCGCGACGTGGCCGGCAAGAACGAGTGGCGCAACAACTACTTCTCCGATTACCAGGGCTTTGATCGCGACGGCGACGGGTTCGGCGATACCCCCTATGAGTTGTACGCCTACGCCGACCAGATCTGGATCGAGACGCCGCCGGCGCAGTTTTTCAAGACCTCGCCGGTACTCGAATTGCTCGATTTCCTGG
>CAZFHE010000234.1:0-3132 GCA_964518615.1 uncultured Dechloromonas sp.
GGCGGCTCCTCGCCGCGCGAGACGATGCGGATGCTGTCGGGACGCAGCTGGCGATCCATGCGTCCGGCATCCGGCTGCTCCGGCTTGCCCAGATAGCCGTTGCCATAGGCGTAAAACAGCAGATTGGCGAAGAGGAGCAGAAAGACCAGGATTTTCACGATATCAGCCGACCTTGGGCAAATGCTTCAAGGATTCGACAATGGCTTCGGCCGGGTAATCGTAATCCTCCAGCTGGCCGGAGAAGAAGCGGTCGTAGGAGGCCATGTCGAAATGGCCGTGGCCCGTCAGGCAGAACAGGATGGTCTTCGCCTCGCCGCTCGCCTTGCAGCGCAGGGCCTCGTCGATGGCGGCGCGGATGCCGTGGCAGGCTTCCGGCGCGGGGATGATGCCCTCGGCGCGGGCGAATAGCACGCCCGCCTCGAAGGTGCCGACCTGCGGCACGGCGATGGCTTCGATCAGCTTTTCATGGAACAGCTGCGACAGGAGCGGCGACGCGCCGTGGTAGCGCAGGCCGCCGGCGTGAATGCCGGGCGGCATGAAGTCGTGGCCCAGGGTGTACATTTTCATGATGGGCGTATAGCCGGAGGTGTCGCCGTAATCGTAGGTGTAAGCGCCCTTGGTCAGCGTCGGGCAGGACGTCGGCTCGACGGCCACGCAGCGCAGCCCGGCCGCCCGCTTGTCGCCGGCCGCCTTGTCGGCCAGGAAGGGGAAGGCGGTGCCGCCAAAGCTCGAACCGCCGCCGCAGGGGCCGAAAATCACGTCGGGATACAGGCCGATTTTCTCGAACTGCTTTTTGGCTTCCAGCCCGATGATCGTCTGGTGCAGCAGCACATGGTTCAAGACCGAGCCCAGGGTATAGCAGGTATGCGGATCGGCGGCCGCTTCCTCGACCGCCTCAGAAATCGCCAGACCCAGCGAGCCCTGACAAGCCGGGTCGGCGGCGAGCGCCTCGCGCCCGGCGTTGGTCAGATCGGTTGGGCTTGCGAAAACCTCGGCGCCCCAGGTGTGCATCATCGAGCGGCGGAAAGGCTTTTGCTGGTAGCTGACCTTGACCATGAAAACGCGCACCGGCAGGCCGAACATCTGGCCTGCATAGGCAATCGACGAGCCCCACTGGCCCGCGCCGGTTTCGGTGGTCAGCCTTTTCGTGCCGGCCAGCTTGTTGTACCAGGCCTGCGGCACCGCCGAATTGGGCTTGTGCGAACCGGCGGGCGACGCGCCTTCGTATTTGAAGAAAATCTTGGCCGGGGTGCCCAGCATCTGTTCCAGACGCAGCGCCCGGATCAGCGGCGCAGGCCGCCATTGCGCGTAGATCTGGCGCACCTCCTCGGGAATCGGAATCCAGCGCTCGGCGCTCATTTCCTGCTCCAGGATCGGATCGGGGAAAATCGCTCCCATGGCTTGCCGCGACACCGGCTGGCCATCCGCCCCGAGCGGCGGGGCCGGCGGATTGGGCATGTCGGCGACGACGTTGTACCAGTGGCTGGGAATCTCGTCCTGGGCAAGGTCGATGCGGAGCGGCGTCATGGTTTTGTCTCCAAAAAGCAGGTGTGCAAAAGGAAGTACGTTATCCGAAAACGCCACGCCATGCCACGCGTCCGGAGCCTGTTTTGCCCTGGCTGGCCGGGCGGCTACACTGTCGGCCTTCTGTATTCGGGAATCCCGTCGCCGTGTCAGGCTCCGCTTTGCCGCTCGTTTCTCGGCTTGCTTCTCTACTCATTTCGCAGCCGCTTTATCCTCATCCCGCCACGCCCGGCCCGCTGGGCGATGTGCTGACGGTTGGTGTCGGCTTGAGTCCGGATGGCATGGAACTGCATTACCGCTATCAAGGCGAGCCTTCGAGGCTCCGCCTGCCCGCGACCGAGGCCGCCGGCCCGGCGGATGGGCTATGGCGACATACCTGCTGCGAGGCTTTTATCGCTGCCGCGGCTTCGCCGAGCTACCGCGAATTCAACTTCTCGCCCTCGGGACAATGGGCGGCATACCGTTTCGCCGACTACCGGCGGCGCGATGAAACCGGCTCGCCGCCAGGCTCGCTGCCGCCAATCGGCTTTTTCCGCCGGCCTGACGGCTTCGATCTGCGGGCGATGATTCCGCGCGCCCTGCTGCCGATCGGCCCCTTGCAACTGGGCCTTAGCGCCGTGATCGAGCGCGCCGACGGCGGCAAGGCGTATTGGGCGCTGGCGCATGGGAGCGAACAGCCGGATTTTCACCAGCGCCAGACCTTTATCATTGATTTGCCCCAACCATGACGCTTCGTTTTCAGACCGGCCTCGACCGCCTGCTTGCCGATTCCGCCCTGCGCCGCCCGCTGGCTGGCCGCCGCGTTGCGCTTCTTGCCCACCCGGCTTCCGTCACCGCCGGGCTGGACCACGCCCTCGACGCGCTGGCCGCCCTGCCCGAAATCCGGCTCACCGCCGCCTTTGGGCCGCAGCACGGCCTGCGTGGCGACAAACAAGACAACATGATGGAGTCGCCGGATTTTCGCGATCCGCGCCACGGCATCCCGGTATTCAGCCTGTACGGCGAGGTGCGCCGGCCCGCCCCGGCCATGCTCGATCATTTCGACGTGCTGCTGGTCGATATGCAGGATCTCGGCTGCCGCATCTACACCTTCATCACCACGCTGCGCTATGTGCTCGAAGCGGCGGCGGCCCACGGCAAATCGGTGTGGCTGCTCGACCGCCCCAATCCGGCGGGTCGGCCGGTCGAAGGGCTGACCCTGCGCGAGGGCTGGGAAAGCTTCGTCGGCGCGGGGGCGATGCCGATGCGCCACGGTCTGACCCTGGGCGAACTCGGCCACTGGTTCATTGCCGCCCTGCAACTCGACGTCGATTACCGGGTCATCGAGATGCAAGGCTGGCAGCCCGATGCCGCGCCCGGCCACGGCTGGCCGCTGGGCGAGCGGACCTGGATCAACCCCAGCCCGAATGCGCCCAACCTCGGCATGGCCCGCGCCTATGCGGGCACGGTGATGCTCGAAGGCACGACGCTATCGGAAGGACGCGGCAGCACACGGCCCCTGGAGCTTTTTGGCGCGCCCGATCTCGACGCCCGCGCCCTGCTGGCCGAGATGCGGACTCTCGCGCCGGATTGGCTCGCCGGCTGCGCGCTGCGCGATTGCTGGTTCGA
>CAZFHE010000235.1:0-1962 GCA_964518615.1 uncultured Dechloromonas sp.
TCCAGCGGCAGAATCACCGCCGGCTGACCATTATCAACAAACCAGCTATCGACGACGAAGCGCTCGGCCACTTCCGCCTCGTCCGTCGTCTCGATCACCGCCGCGTAATGGGCGGGAATAATCAGCGCGAAATGGCGCACCTCCGGCTCCCCCACCCGATGCCAGCGCAACGCGCCGCGCGCTTCCAGCAGGCGCAACAGGCGGGTGGTGGTGGTCGAATGGTCGATGCAGTCCATTCGTCCGGAAACCCCATCGTCGGCGCGATTGCCGCCCTTGTCATTGCGGATGGGGCTCTGCTCGCCGGCCCAGGCGTACAGTTGTCCGATCGCGAGCGCCAGCCGCTCGCGTTCCTCGGCGGCGTTGCGGGCGGCCAGCAATTGCCGGCGGATATCGGCAAGCCGGGCCTCGCTGTAAATCACCGTTTCCTGCACCAGACAGCCGTAACCGTGACAAACCACGAGCGGCTCGTCGGCATGGGCAAGGCCAGCCAGCAGCATCGCCAGCGCGGCGGATAGGCGACGCATCACGCGCAATGCACCAAGAGATCGAGCGAATGGCGCTGGCCGGCGATCCAGTCCTCGATACAGCGCAGAACCAGCGGGCTGCGATGCCGCGCGCGGTTGGCCCGAATCTCGGCTAGCGTCAGCCAGCGGGCAGCGACGATGCCCGCATCCAGCGGGCGGCCCGCCTCGAAGCCCAGCAGTTCGCCAGCGAAGGCAAAGCGTAAAAAACAGACGTCCTTATCCGGATGCTGCCAGTGATAGATGCCCACCAGATGCGTTGGCCGGAAGCGCCAGGCGCTTTCTTCCAGCGTCTCGCGGACCACCGCGTCGACCAGCGCCTCGCCCGCATCCAGATGGCCGGCCGGCTGGTTGAAGACCAACTCGCCCTCGACCTCTTCCTCGACCAGCAGGAACTTGCCCTCACGCTCAATGACGGCGGCGACGGTGACATTCGGTTTCCAGATCATGACGCGGATTCAGACGGCAAAGGCATCATTTTAGCCGCTGATTTCCGCTAAAATGACGGGCTTTCACCTACACGCGCAACACGGAGAACAACCATGTCCATGGCGGATCGCGACGGCTTCATCTGGCAAGACGGCAAACTCATTCCCTGGCGCGAAGCGACGACCCACGTCCTCACCCACTCCCTGCATTACGGCATGAGCGTCTTCGAGGGGCTGCGCGCCTACAAGACCGAGACGGGAACCGCCATCTTCCGCCTGGAAGAGCACACCGACCGCCTCTTCAACTCCGCCCACATCTTCCAGATGGCCATGCCCTTCGACAAGGCGACCTTGAACGAGGCGCAAAAAGAAGTGCTGCGGGCCAATCATCTCGAATCCGGCTACCTGCGCCCCATCGCCTACTACGGCGCGGAAAAGATGGGCGTCTCGCCCAAGGGCGCCAAGGTGCATGTCGCCATCGCCGCCTGGCCGTGGGGCGCCTATCTCGGCGAGGAAGGCATGGAGCGCGGCATCCGCGTCAAGGTGTCGAGCTACACCCGCCATCACGTCAATATCTCGATGGTCCGCGCCAAGGCTTCCGGCCACTACATCAACTCCATCCTCGCCAATAACGAAGTGACCAACGAGGGCTACGACGAAGCCATGCTGCTCGATCCCGAAGGCTATGTCGCCGAAGGCGCGGGCGAAAATCTCTTCATCGTCAAGCAGGGCAAGCTCTACACGCCGGACCTGACCTCCTGCCTGGAAGGCATCACCCGCGCCACGGTGCTGACGCTCGCCGCCGAACTCGGCCTCTCCGTGCAGGAAAAGCGCATCACCCGCGACGAGGTCTACACCGCCGACGAAGCCTTCTTCACCGGCACCGCCGCCGAAGTCACGCCCATCCGCGAACTCGACGGTCGCCAGATCGGCATCGGCCGCCGCGGCCCGATCACCGCGCAGATCCAGACCAAGTACTTCGATGTGGTTTATGGCCGCTCGGAGGCGCATCG
>CAZFHE010000236.1:0-10100 GCA_964518615.1 uncultured Dechloromonas sp.
AGGATGGCGCCGTCCATCTGCGCCGCGCCGGTGATCATGTTCTTGATGTAGTCGGCGTGACCCGGGCAGTCGACGTGCGCGTAGTGGCGCTTCGGCGTCTCGTACTCGACGTGCGGGATGGAGATCGTGATGCCACGCTGACGCTCTTCCGGCTCCTTGTCGATCTTGTCGAACGCGGTGAACTGGTTCGACTTGAACTCGGGGTACGTGTCGTGCAGCACCTTGGTGATCGCCGCGGTGAGCGTCGTCTTGCCGTGGTCAGCGTGTCCAATCGTGCCCACATTCACGTGCGGCTTGGTACGTTCAAACTTTTCCTTAGCCATTCCAGTTCCCCAATCGTCAAATATGCAAAAAATCCAGAAGCCAAGCCAATCGGTGGTGCCCATGGGCAGGATCGAACTGCCGACCTCTCCCTTACCAAGGGAGTGCTCTACCACTGAGCCACATGGGCCTACCTTGAAACACCAACCGTACCGCATCGTGGAGCGGGTGAAGGGAATCGAACCCTCGTCTTAAGCTTGGAAGGCTTCAGCTCTACCATTGAGCTACACCCGCTTAACCCACACCCGCAGCACATACTGCTACAGCAACCTGGTGGAGGGGGAAGGATTCGAACCTTCGAAGGCAGAGCCGACAGATTTACAGTCTGTTCCCGTTGACCGCTTGGGTACCCCTCCAGAAGAACGCGAGATTATCCATGGGGGGCCGGAGGCTGTCAACAGCCGCACAAATAATTTGTAGCAAACAAACCATCCATCCGGTTTCATCCCGCGCCGACGGCAAAGCAAGATGAAGCGGGCGGCGCGCTTGCGGGAGGATGAAAAGACACAATTGGAAGAAGCCCGCCGCCCCGCAAGAGGCCGCCCGGAGTTTCTTTAGCCTTGGCCAGCGCTGAGCATGCGCTCCACGTAGCGGGCAATGAGGTCGACTTCGAGATTGACCCGGGCGCCCGGCGACAGCCGGTTTAGCGTGGTGTTTTCCAGGGTGTGCGGAATCAGGTTGATGGTGAATGCCGGCCCGTTCACCTCATTGGCGGTCAGGCTGACGCCATCGACGGCGACCGAGCCCTTGCGCGCGATGTAGCGGGCGAGTTCTTCGGGCGCGCGAATTTCCAGCAGGCGGTTGTCGCCGACCGGATCGAAGCGCAGCACCTCGCCGACGCCATCCACATGACCGGAAACCAGATGCCCGCCGATCACATCGTTGAGGCGTAGCGCCTTTTCCAGATTCACAGGCCCGGGCGCATCGAGGCCGACGGTGCAGGACAGGGTTTCCGGCGAGACATCGACCATGAACTGATTGCCCTCCTTGCCGACGACAGTCAGACAGACCCCGTTATGGGCAATGGAATCGCCGAGGCCGACATCATCAAGACCGAGCGTACCGGCATCGACACAAAGGCGAAACCCGGCCTCGCGCGACGTCAAATGGGTGATGCGGCCAACCGCCGCGATGATTCCAGAGAACATGGCTTAACCCGCTGTGGAACAAATGACGAAGCCCGCGGGATCGACATGCGGGCCATTGTGGAGCGGGCGATGGGAATCGAACCCACGGCTCTAGCTTGGGAAGCTAGGGTATTACCATTATACGACGCCCGCTCTGGGCAAGAGGCTGCATTCTAAGCGCAGATGCCAGGCGCTTCAATGCTTCTCGCGTTCAGGCGAGTTGTCGGTACTGGCCGGCGTGGAATAGCAGCGGGGCGAGATCGGGGGTTTCGGCGTAGCGTTCGATGCGGCCGACAAAGATGGTGTGGTCGCCGCCGGCGTGGGCGGTTTCGTTGGCGAGCTCGAACACCGCGCAGCAAGCGGGAAAAACCGGGACGCCGCCCAAGCCGGCTTGCCAGCAGAGATCCGCGAAGCGATTGGCCTGCCAGGTGGCGAAGCGATTGGAAAGCTCGACCTGATCGGCGGCGAGGATGTGGATCGCGTGGTGGCTCGCGCGGCGAAAGGCGTCGAGGCTGTGCGAGCGATTGTCGAGGCACCAGAGCGCCAGGGCCGGATCGAGCGAGACGGCGGAAAAGGAATTGACGGTCAGGCCGATCGGCTGCCCGTCGGGATCGAGCGCCGTGACAATGGCGACCCCGGTGGCAAAACGCCCCAGGGCATTGCGCAAGAGCCGGGCGGCGTTGGCGGTGTCGCTCATGGCGGATATTCGGGAGATGACAAAGAACCACGTATTATCCGTCCTCCCGCCGCCCTCGTCGAGACAGAATTTGACCGCCCTCCCCGCCTTCGCCGACCGCCTGATTGCCTGGCAGCAGAGCGCCGGACGCCACGACCTCCCTTGGCAGAATACCCGCGATCCGTACCGGGTCTGGCTCTCCGAAATCATGTTGCAACAAACCCAGGTGGCGACGGTGATCCCCTATTACCAGCGCTTTCTCGCCCGTTTTCCCGATATCCGGGCGCTGGCCGAGGCCCCGGTCGAAACGGTGATGGAGCACTGGGCCGGGCTTGGCTATTACGCCCGGGCGCGCAATCTGCACCGCTGCGCGAAAGAGCTCGTCGCCCATCACGATGGCCGCTTTCCCGCCAGCGCCGAAGGGCTCATGCAACTGCCGGGCATAGGCCGATCCACGGCGGCGGCCGTGGCCGCCTTCGCCTTTGGCGAGCGGGCCGCGATTCTCGATGGCAATGTCAGGCGCGTGCTGTGCCGCTATTTCGCCATAGCCGGATTTCCCGGCGCGGCGGCAGTAGAGCGTCAGCTTTGGGAACTGGCCGAAAGCCTGCTGCCGCCATGCAATATCGAGGCTTATACCCAGGGGCTGATGGATCTTGGGGCCGGCCTCTGCGCGCGCGGGCGGCCGCTCTGCGAACCCTGCCCCTTGGCGGAAGGCTGCCAGGCGCGCCAACAGGGACGGCAGACGGCGCTGCCGACGGCGCGGCCACGGGCGGCGCTGCCGGAGCGCACGGCGACTTTCGTGCTACTGCGAAACGGCGGCCAACTGCTGCTCGAACGCCGCCCCCCGGTCGGTCTGTGGGGCGGCCTCTTGGTTCCGCCGGAAGGCGATGTCGACGCGGTCCTGGCCCGGCTTGGCCTGGGGGCCAGAGGCTGCCGGGCGCTGGCGCCGCTACGCCACGCGTTCACGCACTTTCGCCTGACCCTGGAGCCGGTGTTGTGCGATGTCGAGACCTCGCCCAGGCTCGCGGAACCGGGCTTTGAATGGGTGGCGCTGGATCAGGCGGCGAGGGCCGGCGTGCCGACGCCGATCGCCAAACTGCTCAGACAGGTTGCCAGCGCAGGGGGCTGAGGCCCCAGCGCTCGAAGCTGTCGGCGTGCACGATGCGGCCATAGTGATTGCCGTGGCCGCGGGCGAGATCGACCACCACCGGCGCGACATACAGGCGGCGCGCGCCGTGATAAATGACGCGCACCACCGGACACAACAGATTGTCGTGATGAATTTCCTCGACCACGGCCAGATGGCCGCTTTCGAGCATGACTAGCGCCCCGACCGGGTAGATGCCGACGGTGCGGACAAAGGAAACGACCAGTTCGGGATCGAAATGGCTGCCGCCCTGCTCGTACAACAGGCGCAAGGCCTGTGACGGCGAAACGGCCGGGCGATAGGGGCGATCCGAGGTCATCGCGTCATAGGTATCGACGATGGCGGCCATGCGTCCGGCGGCGGAAATGCTGGCCCCGGCCATGTGATAGGGATAGCCGCCGCCGTCATAGCGTTCGTGGTGTTCGAGCACCACGGCAACCGCCGTCTCGGGCAGGCTGGCGGTGGCTTGCAGCACCGCCAGGCCTTCCTCGACATGGCTCTGGATAATGGCGTATTCGGATTGCGAGAGCATGCCCGGCTTGGCCGTCAGGCGGGCGTCGATGGCGGCCTCGCCGATATCCTTGACCAAGGTGCCGAGAGCCAGCTTTTCCAGTTCCGGCTCCGACACTTCGCGCTGGTAGCCGAGGGCGGCAATCAGCGCGGCGGTGGCGACGGCGTGCTCGCTGGCATAGGCATCGCTGCGCTTCAGGCGGGCCAGCGGCGCGAGGGCATCGCGGTTTCGGCGCACCGATTCGAGCAATTTGCCGACCACGGGTTCGAGGCGGGCGGCATCGACCCGCTGGCCATCGCGGGCGGCCAGCATCAAATCCTCGACAACGGCGCTGGCCTCCTTGATCAGCCGCGCCGCGCGACGCCGTTCCTCGCCCAGCGAAACGCTCGCCGGCTTGGCCTTGAGGCGCTCCGCCCGGCGCATGAAATGCCGGACAATCTCCTCGTCATTGGCGGGGAGCGGCGGCTCGACAGCCGGCAAATCGAGTCCCTTGCCAGTGTCGATGCTGACTTCGGCGACGCCTTCCTCGATCAGACGGGCGATCTCCGCCGCGTCCCGGATCATGAAGCGGCTACGCCAGAACGAATGCGCGAGCCAAGGACGGTGCAGATCCGCGACGTACATGCCGGGCTGCAAGTCCTTGACGGCGATTGTCCGGATCACGGCGACTCCGTCTGCCTCGATTCCGCCTGCCGCTTTTTGTTGGCGACGCGCTCGGCATGCTCGGCTTGCCTCTTGCGCAGCTTCTCGGCCTCGGCCGCCTTCCTCCGCGCGCCTTCGGCGGCTTTTATTTTTTTGTCGGCCAGATGCTTGGCGGTGGCCTCCTCGGCGCGCTGGCGCTCGGCGGCGACCCGGGGGCCGCGCTCCGCCCGGTCGGCCTCGCGCCGCTCCATTTCGGCCAAACGCTCGCGCTCGCGCGCCGCCGCATCCTCGCGGCGAATGTCGCGCTCGATGGCTTCGGCCTCGTTGTCCAGAGCCCGCGCCTCCAGAATGCGCTCCAGATGTTCGGCCCTGGCGTCGTCGCGGCAGTCATTGACCCGAAAGCGCCTGGCGCACTCGGCCTCTTGCTGTTCGAGCCGGGCATCGGCCCGGTGACGCCGCGAGGCCGCATCGGCCTTCAGCGCGGCGGCGCGCTCCAGGCCTTGCTGGCGGTCGCTGGCGGCGGCCTCGCCCTCGGCGGCGAATGCCGGAAGGCAGATCAGCCAGAGCGCGATCAGGCGGGCAGCCATTGCTGGGGGTCGATATTCCATTTGTCGAAACTTTCGAAACTGGCGATGCGATCCATGGATTTGGCGAGATCGACATTTTCCGGGGCGATGTAATGCCGCTGGCCGGCGTGGTAGAAAATGCGCACGACCGGCGACAGCAGATTTTTCTCATTTTGCTCGACGACCACGCCCAGACGCTTGCTTTCGAGCTGCACCAGGGTGCCGCTCGGATAGATGCCGATGGCGCGGATGAAAACCTGCACCAGCCGGGGATCGAAGTGATGACTGCTCCATTCGAGCAGTTTCTTGAGCGCCTGGGTGGGCGACATGCCCTTGTGGTAGACGCGATCCGAGGAAATCGCGTCATAGACATCGACAATCGAGGCCATCTGGCCGTAAAGACTGATCCCCTCGCCCTTCAGCTTGCCCGGATAGCCGCTGCCGTCGAAGCGTTCGTGGTGCTCGGCGGCGACCCGCAGCGCGATGTCGGAAATGCCGGCGCTCTGCCGAAGCGAGGCGACGCCGAGATCGACATGCGCCTTCATGTGCATGAACTCGTCGTCGGTCAGCTTGCCTGGCTTATTCAGGATGGCGTCCGGAATGCGCGCCTTGCCGACATCGTGCAGCAAACCGCCGAGCGCCATCTCCTTGATCGCCGAGCGCGAAAGCTTCAGGCCGCGGCCAAACGCGACCAGCAGCGCGCAGACGCTGACCGAATGCTGGAAGGTGTAATCATCGTGTTTCTTGAGCCGGGCCAGCGGCAACAGGGCATCCTGATTGCGGAAAATGGAATCGACCATGTTCTCGACCAGGGGCTCCACGCGATCAATCTCGATCTGCTGGCCGAGGCGGACGTCGTCCATCATGTTGCGGACAATCCTGTGCGCCTCGCCATGGAGCCGCCGGGCGCGCGCCACCTCATCCTTGAGCGCCGCGGCCGCCGGCTTGTCCGGCCCCTTGCTGGCAATTTCGGTCAGACGCCGGTCGAGATCGGCGCTGACTTCCTGTTGCGGGCGTCCCGCGCCCAGGTCGTCACCCCTTACCGTGTCGATATAGAGTTCGCGAATGCCCAGGCCAACGATCTTGTCTACCGTCGCCTGATCGCGAACCGGGAAGGCGTTGGTCAGGAAGGGATGATCCAGCCAGCCGCAATTCAGGTCATGGATATACATGCCCGGCTTGAGCTGGTCGGCGCTGATTTGCTTGATCATGGAGTGGTCGGTGAAAAGCCCGGAAGATTCTAGCGCATCGACGCCGCTATAATCGCCCACCTCATGATCGCCCTACGCCAAGTCACCTTTGCCCGCGCCGGCCGCCCGCTGGTCGTCGATGCCAGCGTCCAGTTGCATGCCGGATGGAAAGTCGGCGTCGTCGGCGCCAATGGCTGCGGCAAATCCAGCCTGTTCGCCCTCCTGGCCGGCGAACTGCACGCCGAATCCGGCGATGTCGAACTGCCGGCCAGTTGGCAAATCGCCCGCGTCGCCCAGGAAACGCCGGCCCTGCCCGATGCCGCCATCGACTTCGTGCTCGACGGCGACGTCGAGCTACGCCGCATCGAGCGCGAACTGGCCGCCGCCGAAGCCGCCGGCGACGGCGAAGCCATCGGCCACCTGCATGCCGCCTATGACGAAATCGGCGGCTATTCGGCCAGAGCGCGCATCGCCGAAGTGCTGCACGGCCTGGGCTTCTCCGATGCCGACTTCTCGCGTCCCGTGGCCGATTTTTCGGGCGGCTGGCGGGTCCGCCTCAATCTTGCCCGCGCCCTCTCCTGCCGCGCCGAGCTTCTGCTCCTCGACGAGCCGACCAATCACCTCGACCTCGACGCCGTGCTATGGCTCGAACAATGGCTGAAAAACACCCCGGCGACGCTACTTCTGATTTCGCATGACCGCGATTTTCTCGACGCCGTGGCCGGCCAGATTCTCGCCATCGAACAACAGCGCCTGACGCTCGCCAGCGGCGGCTATTCCGATTACGAGCGCGCCCGAGCCGCGCGGCTCGCCAATCAGCAAGCCGCCTTCGCCGCGCAACAGCGCGAAATCGCCCATCTCAACCGCTTCATCGAGCGCTTTCGCGCCAAGGCCACCAAGGCCCGTCAGGCGCAGAGCCGGATCAAGATGCTGGAGCGCATGGAAACGGTCGCCGCCGCCCATGTCGACTCCCCCTTTCACTTTTCCTTCCGCCTCCCGAACGCGCTCCCCGACCCGCTCCTGGTCATCGACCGGGCAGCCGTCGGCTACGCCGAACGGCGAATACTCGACAGCCTCTCGCTGACCCTGCGCCCCGGCTGCCGCATCGGCCTCTTGGGCCGCAACGGGGCCGGCAAATCGACCCTCATCAAACTCCTGGCCGGCGCGCTACCCCAAGAAGGCGGCGAAAGAAAAGAAGCCAAGGCGCTCAATATCGGCTACTTCGCCCAGCACCAGCTCGAACAATTGCGCCCCGACGAATCGCCGCTGCAACACCTGCTGCGCCTGGAACCCACCACGCCGGAACAGGAATTGCGCGACTACCTGGGCGGCTTCGATTTTCGCGGCGACATGGCCACCCGCGCCGTCGAGCCCTTCTCCGGCGGCGAAAAATCGCGCCTCGCGCTGGCCCTGTTGATCCGCACCCAACCCAACCTCTTGCTGCTCGACGAGCCGACCAACCACCTCGATCTCGAAATGCGCGAAGCGCTGACCTTCGCGCTGCAAGACTTTGACGGCGGCATGGTCGTCGTCTCGCACGACCGCCACCTGCTGCGCACCTGCACCGACGAATTGCTGCTCGTCGCCAACGGAGAAGCCGCCCCCTTCGATGGCGATCTCGACGACTACGCCGCCTGGCTCGCCAGGGAGCGCTGCGCCGACAAAGCGCCGCAGCCGGAAATCGCCGCCGAAAAGAACGAACGCCAGCAACAACGCGCCGAAGCCAAGGCCAGCCGGCAAGCGCTACTCGCCCAGCGCCGGCCCCTGACCAAGGAAATCGAGCAACTGGAAAAAAAGCTGGCCAAGTGGCACGAGGACAAAGCCGCGCTGGAAGCGCAATTCGCCGACCCGGATTTCTACGCCCGCATCGACCGCCAACAAAGCGAAGCCATGCACCGCCAGGCCGCCGCCCTCGGCGAACAAATCGAGACGGCGGAACACCGCTGGCTGGAAGTGCACGAAGCCCTGGAAGCCTTGCCCGCGCCCGATTGAGGCCGCATCAGGCGACCGTCAGTCAGCTTACCCAGCGTAGGGCGCAATCAGCGCAGCGCATTGCGCCGTTCAAGCACAAATTGCAATTCTTGGCGTTTGAGCAGGCTGCAATCCTGATGCAAGCGCGGCATGATGCGATGCTCAATTTCCGGGCGGCGCAATGCGCTGCGCTTATTGCGCCCTACGGGCTCTCTTTTTCCAGCCTGCCAAGAAGTTTTTTGCCGCGCGCCTTCATGGCCGGGGCGCCGATGGCGACAAGCGCCTCGATGCGCGCTTTCACATCTGGCAATAGCCGCGGGTTGCGATGGGCCATGTCGGCCAAGGCTTGCATGGCCATTGTCTTTACGATGCCGCTACGGTCATTCGTATAGCCAAGCAGGATATTCAAAACGGAGCATTCTTCTTCCCGCGCCAAGGGCAGGCGGGCAAGCAGGGGCGCAACATGCCACCGGACTTCCTGCTGTTCGATTTTTGAGAGTTCTTGCAGGAGCTTCCTCTTGTAAGGAAAGAGCCACTCGGGCCGATTGCGCGTTATTTTTTCAATCGCATCGGCGCAACGCATGCGAAGCAGCGGATCGGCGCTCTCGATTCCCTGGAACAGCACTTTCATCAATTCCGGCTGCTCAAGCACGAGGCAAACCACGCGGTTTGATTCGCCAATGGAGCGCCGATCGCCGCCAGACAAGGATTGCAGCAGCGCGTGCATGGTTTCGGACGACCCGAGGCCTATCAGGCGACCGCCAAGCGCTCCCAGTCGGCTCGGCCGCGGCCGCCCGAGCGGCCGCTGCGGCATTGGCCGTGGCCGGCGCCGGAATCGAGATAGCGGCGCACCCGGTCGACATCGGGAATGATCACGCTGCGCCCGGTGACGACGATCAACCCGGATTCCGACAATTGCCGCAGCAGGCGGGAAAAATGTTCCTGGGTCAGGCTCAGGCGGGAGGCGATGATGGCCTTCGGCAGCAACAGTTCGACCGTCGCCGAACCATCCGCCTTGGGGCCGCCGACGACCGATTGCATCAGAAAATCGAGGACGCGCTCGATGCCCGACAAGAGAGACGAGGATTCGACGTCCTCCAGCAGCGTGTGCAGCTTGCGGGCGATGCATTGCATCTGGCGGTAGAGAAAATCCGGATTGGCTTGCAGGCATTCGCTCAGGGCCGATTTGGGCAGGAAGAGGAGTTGCGAACCGCGCAGCGCCTCGGCATGGAAGGGGTAGGGCTGGCTCAAGAGCAGGCAGGTTTCGCCGATGGTTTCCCGGGTTAGCGCGATGGTGACAATTTTTTCCGCGCCGTGCGGCGAACTGAAGGCCAGCTTGAGCTGGCCGGCGGCGACGACATGCACGCCGGCGCAGGGCTGCCCCTGTTCAAACAAGGCTTGCCCTCGTTCGACCCGGATCATTCTGGCAGCCGCCGCGAGACGCGACAGGGATGGCGCGTCGAGAACCGAATAGGGTTCGATGCCGCCAAGAAAGGCCTGCACGTCGATCAAGTCCTTGCTGCCCATGCGCTGCTCCCGCTATTGCATTTTCAACAGGCGACATTTGGTCACAGACCGGATGGCAAAATTTGACCTGGATCAAACCCATCCGAATACCCGATCCGGACTACACCCGATGATGTAGCTCGTATGACCAATGAACTAGCCCGCTGGCTTGAGGCGCCGCCAAGCCCCTCGCCCAAGGGGCGAAGGAGCCTCCATCCTGGCTGCGATGCCTTTGGCGCAATCGGGTAGAATTTATGGTTTTCGCCGTCTCAGGAGCCGCCCGTGCAAATCGTCTGTCTCGACCTCGAAGGGGTGCTCGTCCCCGAAATCTGGATCGAATTTTCCAAGCGCACGGGCATTCCCGAGCTGATGCGAACGACCCGCGACGAGCCCGATTACGACAAGCTGATGAGCTATCGCCTGAATATTCTGCGCGAGCACAA
>CAZFHE010000237.1:0-1507 GCA_964518615.1 uncultured Dechloromonas sp.
CCCAGAAAGAGCCGAGGGCGCGCGGCCGGGCAAGCCGGTTCAGGGCGCGATCACGAGATCGGCGGGGCGGCGGCCGATGAATTCCAGGCGGCGGTAGAGCGCCTCGGTGACGAAAAGGCGGCCATCGGCGTCGACGCGCAACACTTGGTCCGCGCCCATCTTTTCGGCCAGCGTCCGCCAGCCCTCGGGGCCGGCGATAAAAATGGGCTTGGTCACGGCATCGGAGAGCATGCCGGCGCGCGGCCCGGCCGGAATCAGCGCGGTGACGGCCTGGGTGTGCTCGGCCGGATAGCCGCTGCGCGGGTCGAGCAAATGGGCGTAGCGCCGGCCATCGACGTCAAAATAACGCTGGTAATCGCCGGAGCTTCCGATGGCTTCGCCATCGTGAAGCGCCACCGTGGCCAAGGGGCCGCTCTGGCGGGGATGCTGGATGCCGCCCCGCCAGGCGCGGCCTTCGCGCTTGCCGAGCGCCAGCACATTGCCGCCGATATTGATCAGCGCATGGTGGATGCCCTGTTCGCGCAGGATGGCGGCGGCGCGGTCGAGGGCGACGCCCTTCAGATAGCCGCCAAAATCGAGGGCGACCTGACGCTTGCGGCTTTGCACCGTGGTTTCGTCGACGGCGATGTCGGCCAGCGAGGGCCGCTCCGCGAGCCAGGCGGCGATGGCTTCCGGCGGCGGCAGTTCGGCCTTGAAATCATCGGCCTGGAAGCCCCACAGGCGCACCAGTTCGCCGATGCCGGGATCGAACAGGCCGTTGCCCTGGGCGCTCAGTTGTTGCGCATCGCGAATCAGATCGGCGAGTTCTGGGCTGACCGCATGCGGGCGGCCAGCGGCGATGGCGGCATTGAGTTCGGTCAGTTCCGAGGGCTGCCAGGCGTGATAGGCGCGGTGCAGGCGGTCGAATTCGCCGAGCACGGCGGCGATGGCCCGGCGTCCCTGTTCCGGCTCGGCGCTGACGACGATGACTTCGACGCGGGTGCCAAACACATAGGCTTCCTGCTCCTGCAAGGGCGTGCGGCCGCAGGCGGCCAGCCCGAGGGCGAGGAAGGGGGCAAGAAAGAGGAAGAGGAGCCGCCGCATGGCGCGGCTCGGTCCGTGGCTCAATCCGAGGCCGGGGCCGTGCGCTCCAGTTCGACGGCGGCGGCGAGGCAAGCCAGCCGGGCGACGACGCCATAGGCGTAGAAGCGGTTGGGCGGCGAATCGGGATTGCCGCTGCGGTAATCGGGCAGATTGCAGCCGGTTTCAAACGCCAGCGGCTCGAAGCGCATGCCCGGCGCGTTGAGGTTCTCGTCCTTGCCGCGCCCGGTATGCACGCGGTAAAAGCCGCCCACGACATAACGGTCGATCATATAAACGACCGGCTCGGCGACCGCCTCGTCCACCGTCTCGAAGGAATGCACGCCTTCCTGGATCAGCACCTCGGAGACTTCGAGGCCCTCCTTGACCACGCTCATCTTGTTGCGCTGCCGGCGGTTGAGGGCGATCACCTCGTCGGCGTCGCGCA
>CAZFHE010000238.1:0-2166 GCA_964518615.1 uncultured Dechloromonas sp.
CCCTGGCTGCATTTCTCCTCGATCTGCCGGTCGAGACCATTGGCAGTCGTTTCAACGGCATTCCGCAGGAATTGCCAGCCTTCGGCCTGCCGCCGCTGTCGATCCACGATTTCGGAAAACTGATCTCGCCGGCCTTCACCATCGCCCTGCTCGGCGCCATCGAGTCGCTGCTCTCGGCGCGCGTCGCCGACGGCCAGATCGACGACCGTCATGATCCCAACCAGGAGCTGATGGCCCAGGGCCTGGCCAACATGGCGGCCCCGCTGTTCGGCGGCTTCGCCGCCACCGGCGCCATCGCCCGCACCTCGACCAATGCCCGCGCCGGCGGCCGCACGCCGGTAGCCGGCATGATCCATTCCCTGGCGCTGCTGGCCATCGTGCTGCTGGCCGCGCCGCTCGCCGCCTACGTGCCGCTGGCGACCTTGTCGGCCATCGTCATGGTGGTCGCCATCAACATGGGCGAATGGCATCACTTCCGCGAATTGCACCGCTTCTCCTATAACTACCGGATCATCCTGCTGGCTACCTTCTTTGTGACCGTGCTGTTCGACCTGACTGTTGCCGTCGAGCTGGGCATGGCGCTGGCCTGCCTATTCTTCATTTACCGCATGTCCGAGCTGACCCGCGTCGAGCCTCTGCCCTTGCACGAGACAGCCGGCGAAGCGCGTTTCCTCTATCCGGACGGAACAATGCGGGTCGCCGTCTGGCAGTTGTTCGGCTCGTTGTTCTTCGGCGCGGTCAACAAGCTGGAAGCCTTGCTCGACCCGGCGACCGGTCATCCCGAGATCGTCATTCTCGACATGACACAGCTGATCCAGCTCGACACCACCGGCCTCGAAGGCCTCGACAACCTGCTCGATAAACTGGAAAAGCGCGGCTGCACGCTACTGATCTGCGGCCTCAACGCCCAGCCCGGCTCGCTGCTTCGCCGCTCCGGCTTCATCGACCATCTCGGCGGCGAAAACGTCTGCGCCGACCTGACCGCCGCGCTGACCCGCGCCACCCTCCTGCTGCCCGATCTGATGGGCGGCGAAGATGATTATTGACAAGGAAAACCATGAATTCCCTCCCGCCCTGCCCGCAATGCCAATCCGCCTTTACCTACGAGGACGGCGCGCTTTACGTCTGCCCTGAATGCGCCCATGAGTGGTCTCTCCAAGCCGCCCCTGAGTCGCTCGAAACAGCCCGTGTGTGGAAGGACGCCAATGGCAATGTGCTTCAGGATGGCGACAGCGTGACAGTGATCAAGGATTTGAAAATCAAGGGCTCGTCGGCCGTGGTCAAGGTCGGCACCAAGGTCAAGAATATCCGCCTGATCGAGGGCGACCACGACATCGACTGCAAGATAGACGGCATCGGCGCGATGCAACTGAAATCGGAGTTCGTGCGCAAGGCGTGAGGCTTCCTCGACCGGCCATGCCGGCGCTTGGCCCGTGACATAATCCGCATTCCGATCGTTTTGCCTGGCGCTCGCCGGCGTCCGGGCCTTGAGGAGTAGGTTATGCCGCGTCCGTTCTTGCGCCGGGGTTTCGGAATCATTTCGCTGCTCGTCATCATCGCGGTCGCTGTTGCCGCGGCGGCTGGGGTCTATGTCGCGAGGACTTGGCAGCAAGACGAGGGAGTGAGCGCCGATGTGGCTTTCCAGATTGTCGATGTCGGCAATCGCGAACTGGATGGCTCGCCGGCGCTCGCCTTGAGCTTTAGCCAGCCGCTCGATACCGGCAAGGCTTACGACGATCTGATCCAGGTTTTCGAGATGCCGGCGCGCCAGGGCGACATCAAGCCGCGCCTCGACGCCGAAGCTGAAGACGACGTTGACGATGGCGAGCGCGCAGGCGATGCCGTTCCCGTCGCGAGCAGCGATCCCGAAGATACCGCCATCGACGGCGGCAAGCTGATCAAGGGCGCCTGGGTGATTGGCGACAATCCGCGCGTGGCTTATTTTCCGCACATCAAGCCACAGACCCGCTATGTTGTCCGCATTGCCGCCGGTCTGCCGTCGGCCAGCGGCCAGACCTTAAGCGAGGAAAGCCGCTATGCGCTCCTCACGCCGGCCGTCGCGCCGGCCTATTATTTCGCCAGCCGCGGCATGGTGCTGCCGGCCCGGCAGAATGGCGGCCCGCCGGCGGTTACCGTCAAAGTGCGCCAAGGCGACATGCAGATTCT
>CAZFHE010000239.1:0-1672 GCA_964518615.1 uncultured Dechloromonas sp.
GCCTGTTCTCCAATAAAGACAGCCTCGCCCGCGAACTGCTCGACGCTGGCGACGAGGCGCACGACCGCGCCTGGCACCTGCCGCTGTGGGACGATTACCAGGATTTGCTGAAAAGCCCCTTCGCCGACATGGCCAATAGCGGCGGGCGCTGGGCCGGCCCCGTGACCGCCGCCTGCTTCCTGTCGCGCTTTGCCAAGAAATACGCCTGGGCCCACCTCGACATCGCCGGCACGGCCTGGAAATCGGGCGCGGACAAGGGCGCCACTGGCCGGCCGGTGCCGCTCCTGGCCCACTATCTGCTGCAACGCGCCGGCAAGCTCAATTGACCCAGGTCTTTTTCTATCACGGCGCATCCGACCGTCTGGCGGCGGCCGCTGCGCTGATCGGCGGCGCATGGAGCCAGCGCAAGCCGCTCTTGATCTATGTGCCCGATGCGCCGGTCGCCGACAGTCTCGACCGTCTGCTGTGGACCCAGGCGCAATTGAGCTTCATCCCGCACTGCCGCGCCGACTCGCCGCTGGCTTCGGAAACGCCGATCCTGATCGCCGACCGTATCGACGCCGCGCCGCAAGAAGAGCGCCTGATGAACCTTTCGCGCGCCATCCCGCCCGGCTTTGAGCGCTTCCAGAGCCTGATCGAGGTCGTCGGCCGCGACGAGGATGATCGTCTGGCGGCGCGCGAGCGCGTCCGCCAATACAAGGAACAGGGCTGCGACGTGCGCTATTTCGACCTGTCCGAGCGCGACTGACCCAGCGAGCCGCCATGCCCAGCCCCATCCTCGCCCGCGCCGACGCCCTGATGCAGCGCCGGCGCTCGAATGCCGAGGCCGACGATCTGCCGGTGCTGACCGATGCCATCGACCTCTCCAAGCCGGAGACGGATGAGGATATCCCGGTGCTCCAGGACATCGAGGCGGGCGATGCGCGACGGCCCGTCGACAAGGCCGCCCCGCCGCCGCCCACGCCAACCTCTCACCCCTCCCCGCCGCGCGCCGCCGCCCCGGAAAAAGTCCCCTTCCCCACCCTGAATCACGATCTGGACGCCAGCCCGGCGCCAGCCGCCAAGGCTTCCGCCCCGCCCGCCGTGAGCCGCGAGGACATCGCCCGCGACATCGCCCGCCGCGTCCAAAGGCGTCTGGTCGCCGAGTTGCCGCGCCTGATCGCCGCCGCCGTCACCGACTACCTGGCCGAGCAGGACAAGGAGCGCTGACGCGACCGCCAAGGGCCGGCGGGGCTTCGGTATAATTATCGGTTTTCCCCAATTCGCCACGCCCATGGAACTCGCCAAAGCCTTTGAACCGGCCGACATCGAACGTCGCTGGTACCCCGAGTGGGAAGCCAGTAACTATTTCGCCGCCGGCGTCGATCGCGACAAGACCGATCATTTCTGCATCCTGCTGCCGCCGCCCAATGTCACCGGCACGCTGCACATGGGCCACGGCTTCAATCAGACCATCATGGACGCCCTGACCCGCCCTTACCGGATGAAGGGTCACAACACGCTGTGGCAGCCGGGCACCGACCATGCCGGCATCGCCACGCAAATTGTCGTCGAGCGCCAGCTGGATGCCCGGAGCATTTCGCGCCACGACCTTGGCCGCGAGAAATTCCTGGAAAAAGTCTGGGAATGGAAAGAACTTTCCGGCGGCGCCATCACCCGCCAGATGCGCCGC
>CAZFHE010000240.1:0-7153 GCA_964518615.1 uncultured Dechloromonas sp.
AAGGATTCGTCCGGCGCGCTGCTCTTCATCGCCGAATTGCGCGAGGTGGTCATCGTCAATACGCAGATCGTGACCTACCCGCCGCGCAAGCCGGGCGCCACCCAGCGGCAGGCCGGGCCGAAGAAGGACAAGGGCGAACAGCAGGGCAAGGAAGTGACCGACCAGAAGAAGAAGGATTCGCTGGCAGGAGAGCTTGGCTTCAGGAAACTAATTGGGATTGAAAAATGATTCTCGAACTCCCGTTTTCAAACGACCCGGCGCAGAGCTTCGTTACCCAGTTGGGCGACCGCAAGTTTCACTTCGATACCCGCTTCAACGACCGCTCCGACGTCTGGACGCTCGATCTGGCCGACGCCACCACCAAGACGCCGCTTGTCACCTCGCTGCCGCTGGTGCTTGGGCAAGACCTGCTCGAACCCTACAACCTCGGCATCGGCAGCATCCTGTGCATCGACACGTCGGGGCAGGGCGCTGACGCCGGCCCGGACGACCTTGGGCGGCGGGTCAAGTTGTATTGGTTCAGCTCGGACGAGGTGGCATCCGATTAACCGGATTAGTGCGCTACGGTCAGCGTGAGTTTGAGGCCCAGCGCCTTGGCGATGTTGTGCAACGTGCCAATGCGCGGATTCCCGTTCGGTGAAAGCGCCTTGTAAAGACCTGCTCGCGTCAAACCCGCATCCTTGGCAAGCTGGGACATGTTGCGCGCCCGCGCAATGTCGGACAACACCATCGCCATGATGGCGGGATCGTCGCCAGCTTCCTCCTGCGCCGCTTCGAGATAGGCCGCGATGGCCTCGTCACTGCCCAGGTATTCGGCTGCGTCAAAGGTGGTGAATTTCTCAGCCATGCTCAGTTTCTCCCCATTCTGCCGCGATACGCTTGGCGGCCTTGATGTCCGCGTCCTGGGCGCGCTTGTCGCCGCCGCACAGCACGACAACGAGAAACGCGCCCCGCCGCATGAAATACACCCGGTAACCGGGGCCATAGTCGATACGCAATTCCGAAAGCCCATCCCCAACGGGTTTTACGTCGCCAGCATTACCAGCTTCCAACCGGCGCAGGCGCAGCACGATCCGCGCACGGGCTTGTTCGTCGCGCAAGCCGCGCAGCCACGTCTTGAATGTTTCGGTTTGAATAATAGTGGCCATGTGTAAATTATGGTTTTCACGTGGGCGTGTGTCAACAATAGTTTTCAGTATCAGGAACAGCACATGAGCGATTCCGTCCGCCAGTGGAAGCGCCATGCCCAGGTGGTCATCGGCAAGGCCGGCAACGGCCTGCTGGTCGAGAATCTGCGGATTCAGTTCGAGGTCGCCAAGACCATCGAGGCGGCCCCGAACATCGCCATCATTCGAATTTTCAATCTGCACCCGGACAACGAGGCGAAGATCAAGCGCGAGTTCGACGAGGTGCTGCTGAACGCCGGCTACGAGGGGGCCATGCGTCTGGTGTTCCGGGGAAACATCAAGCATGTCTATCGCTACCGCGACAAGAACGACTACGTCACCGAGATCGAGGCGGGCGACGGCGACCGGGATTTCGGCGCGGCGGTGATGAACGAGACGCTGGCCGCCGGCACGACCACCGGCCAGCTTGTCGAGCGCGCCGCCGGGAGCTTCCGGGGCGTGGGCGGCACCGGCATGGGCCATGTCCAGGTCAATGACCGGGCGCGCCTGCGCGGTAAGGTCATCAGCGGCAATACCCGCGACGTGCTCAACGACGTGGCCCGCGAGTCGGGCGCGAACTGGTCGATCCAGGACGGTCAACTGGTCATCGTCAGTGCCAATGACGTACTGCCGGGACAGGCGATTGTTATCCGCGCCGATACCGGCATGCTGGGCGCGCCGGAAATCAACGACAAGGGCATTGCCGTCAAGTGCCTGATGAATCCGCTGCTGCGGGTCAATGGGGCCATCCGGCTTGACAACAACGGCATCAAGGCGAAGCGCCAGCAGGCCCAGGCGCTGGCCAGCAAGCGCGAGAAGCGGGAAACCAATACGCCGCTGGGGCGCGAGAATCCGGCGCTCGTCCGCCTCGACCCGGACGGCATCTACAAGGTGCTGAAACTCACCCATAAAGGCGACAACATGGGACAAGATTGGATTACCGAAATCGAGTGTATCGGCCTCGACCAGCCGATCCCGGCAAGGAGGTAAACGCATGGCGGACGGAAAACAAACGGCCTCGGTGCAGCGCGACCAGCAACTGACGGCCACCCAGGAGGCGGCCCACACGGCCCAGATCGAGGGGCGGCTCAAAGACCTGCATACCTGCTTGCCCGGCATCGTCGCCGGGTTCGACACGGCAACGCAGACGGCCTCGGTGCAGCCCGCCATCCAGCGCATCTTTACCGAGCGCGGGGCCGTGAATCTGCCGCTGTGCGTCGATGTCCCGGTACAGTTTCCGGGCGGCGGCGATTTCTTCCTGACCTTCCCGGTCAAGCCCGGCGACGAGTGCATGCTGCATTTCAGCGAGCGTTGCATCGACTTCTGGTTTGCGAACGGCGGGGTTCAACTGCCGGGCGAATACCGGCTGCACGATCTGTCCGACGCGATGGCGACGGTCGGCATCAACAGCCAGCCGCGCCGGATTCCGGCCTTCAATGGCGCGGATACCGAACTGCGCAGCCGGGCCGGCGACATTCGCATCACGGTCAAGCCGGGCGGCACGATCGAAGCCGTCAATCCCAGGGGCAGTCATGTGCTGGGCGGCGATGGATCCATGACCATCAACGCGCCGGGCGGCACCACGATCAACTCGCCGCATATCCTTCTTAACGGCAACACGACCTTCATTGGCAACCTGTCCGGCAAGGCCGGCAACGGCGGAACCGGCAATGCCTCGATGCCCGGAACCATCACGGCAGACGTGGATGTCATTGGCGGCGGGAAGTCGCTCAAGGATCACCTCCATTCCGGCGTTCTGCCCGGCGGCGGCAATACCGGCCCGCCGGTTTAAGGAGACCCCATGCTGGCAAGACGACTCGACCCCGGCCACGACATGACCTTCGGCCAGGGGCTGGCCAACTACGCCCGCGACGACGAGGCGACCGCCCAGGCGGTGAAAACGCGCCTGCTGCTGTTATTCGGCGAGTGGTTCCTCGATGCGGGCGCGGGCGTTCCCCACCTGCAACAGATCATGGTCAGGCCGTCCAGCCTGCCGCTGGCGGAAGCCATCATCAAACGAACCATTCTCGAAACCGAGGGCGTCGCCGAGATTCGCGACTTCGGCATGACGATTGAGCGCGAAACCCGCCGGCTGACTATCCAGGCGACCGTGACCAACATCTACGGCACGGTGACAAACATCAAGGTGTCCCCATGACGCAACTCACCGCTCAAGGCTTTACCCGCACCCGGCTGGACGAGCGCCTCGCCCAGCTACAGGACGCCATGCGGGCGATCTTCGGGCCGGGCATCAACCTAGACCCGGATACGATGGACGGCCAGACGCTCGGCATCTACGCCGAATCGTCCAGCAATCTCGACCAACTGGCCGAGGATGTTTATCACTCCTTCAATCCGCAGTCGGCAACCGGCGCGGCGCTCAGCCGCCTCGTTCAACTCAACGGCATCCGCCGCATCGAAGGCACGTACAGCACGGTGACGCTGCGCTGCGTCGGTTCGCAGGGTACGTTCATCAAGGCCGGCAGTCTGGTGAAAAGCACGGCGACCAGCGCCACCTTCGAGACGACCGAGGACGCCATCATCCCCGCCAGCGGCCAGATCGACATTGCCGCCCGCTCGGCGCTCAAGGGTCATGTGCTGGCCCCGGCCGGAACCCTGAGCAAGATTGACACGCCGATCTTCGGCTGGCAATCCGTGACCAACCCGCAGGACGCCGTACCGGGGCGCGACGAGGAAACCGATGGCGCGCTTCGCATCCGCCGCCGGAAATCGACGGCGACGGCCTCCGTGGGCCTCCGCGACTCCCTGTACGGCTATCTGAACAATCTCCCGGATGTGCGGCAAGCGGAAGTCTTCGAGAACGAGGAAGGCACTGTCGACAAAAACGGCCAAGCGCCGCACTCGATCTATTGCGTGGTCGATGGCGGGCGCGACCAGGACATCTTCGACGCCATCTGGCTGAAGAAGGGGTCGGGCTGCACCCAGGTCGGCGCCACGGTCGGCATTGCCTATGACAGCCGGGGCAACCCGCAGGTGATGAAATTCAGTCGGCCGACCGAGGTAAAAGTCTGGGTCACGGTGAATCTGCAACCACGCCCTGGCTGGCCGACGGACGGGGCGCAGCGCATCAAGGACGCGCTGACCGCCTGGGCCGTCGAGAATCAATCCATCGGCGAGGAAGTCATTCACTCGCGGCTGTATGGCCCGCTCAACTCGGTTCCCGGCCATTCGGTCAGCGGCCTTTACATCGGCAAGGCGGCGGGGCCGACCGGCAGCGCGAATATCGCCGTGCCGTTCGATGGCTTGGCCCGCTTCGATTCCTCCCGCATCGTGGTGAACATCCTGTGAGCGCGGCCGCCATCGACCATCAGGCCATCGGGCGCGGCAGGGTCGTCACGCAATACACCGAAAGCCGGAAGTTCCTCGCCACCATCCGGGCGCTGCTGGCAGCGTCCGCCGAACTTGAGGCCGTTTTTCAGAAAATCGCCGAGCAGGCCGACATCGATCTGGCCGAAGGCGTCAATCTGGATGTGATCGGGGAAATCGTCGGCGTCAGCCGAATCCTCCCGGATTCCATCGCCGTGCAGTTCTTCGGCTTCGAGGGGCAGGCCGGCGGCGACGTATTCGGCGAGGACGGCGCGCTCGGCATCGGCTCGCGCTTTCGCGATGAGCAGGAGCCGGAGACGGCGACCAGCGTACTGGCCGACCCGGAATACCGGCTGCTGATCCGCGCCAAGATCGTCAAGAACCACGCGCGCGGCACGAACGAGGACATTCTCCAGGGGCTGTCCTATCTGTTCAACGCGCCGAGGACGATTGTCGAAGACCTCGGCGGCATGGCAATTGGCGTCGCCATCGGTCGCCAGCTCACATTCCAGGAAAAGGCGCTACTCAAGGTGCTGGACATTCTCCCCCGGCCCGCCGGGGTTCGCATCAACTGGCGCGCAACCTTCGGCGCGACCAGCTATTTGGGCTTCGACGGGCAGCCTCAAGCCCTGTCATTTGGTGAAGAAGGGCAGCCGAGCATCGGCGGCCTGTTTGCAGAGGAGTTTTGATATGGCATTGACCAAACCGCCGGTGCTTCCGGCATGGGCCGAAGGCGGCGAAAAGGTACAACCCAGCGACGCCGAGATTCAGGCCGGATGGCCGCTCTCCAACGTGCCGCCGTCCCGGCAGCGCTTCAACTGGATTCTGAATTTTCTTGCCAATGGCGTTCGCTACTTCGCGCGCCGCGGGCTGCCCGACTACGACGCCGCCGAAACCTACCTGACCGGAGATTGCGTCATCGGTGACGACGGCAAGACCTACCGCAGCCTCAAGGACAACAACATCAAGAACGTCCCCAGCGCCTCGTCGGCGTGGTGGGAAGAATGGGCGCCCTCGCTATCCCGGCTGGGCGAACTCGTCCAGAAGCAGAGCTACACGGCATTCACCACCGCCGGCGCTGCGCCGAACTACACCATCACGCCATCCCCGGCGATTGCGTCCTACGCGGCGGGCCAGCGTTTCCGCGTCAAATTCCACGCCGCCGGCAACGGGGCCGACCTGCTGAACGTCAGCGGGCGCGGCAACAAGAGCCTGAAACAGTACGACAGCGCCGGGGCGAAGGTCGCGGCCATTATTAAGGCCAACCAGCTATCGGACGTCGAGTACGATGGCACGGACTTTGTGATTCTGGATGCCTTGCCGCCCCAGGCGGCCACCGCCGCCACCGCCACGGCGGACGGCGCAGCCGGCACGGCGATTTACGCCAAGGACAGTGATACCACCGCCCGGAACAAGGCAGCCACGCCCGCCGGGGTAGCCGCGCAGATCGCGGCGGCTGTTGGCGAAAAAATCAGCCCGCCTGTCGAAATCCTCGCCAACACCGATCTCGACACGATCAAGACGGCGGGGTTTTATTATTCCCGGCAGAATGTCATTTCGGAAAGCCTGCTCAACAGCCCGACGGGATACGCCTTCGCGCTGCTGGTAGAGAAGCATCATGGCTGTAAGCAGACGATCACGGAATACCACACCGGCGGCGCCGCAAGAATGTGGTTTCGCAACTATGGCGGCACAAGCTGGGGGCCGTGGCAACGTGTCATCGACACCAATGCCCTGACGGATTACGGCATTGGAATCAGCGCCACTTCCCCAAAGACTTATAGCCTTGCTTGGCCCACTGGCGACATGGACGCCAACCCGATGAGCGTACCGAGCGGGTTTTATCGCGCAACGACTGGCGTTCAGAACAAGCCGGGCGCAGACGGGAATCCCGCATCAACGACCGGGCTGATTCAATGGATGATGTATGACAACGTCGGCGGACGTAGTGCCATGCTCTATATGTCACTCGCGTCAAATGGACGAGCGGCGATGTTGCTCCGCCTGTGGGACAACGGATCCGGCTCCTGGGGGCCGTGGGCTCCTCTTGGCAATCTGGAGGCCAACTACACCACAGACGGAACCGCCCCCGCGTATACCGTCGCCACCGCCCCGTCCCACGGCGAGCTCGCCGCGGGCCAGCGCCTGCGCCTCAAGTTCCACGCCGCAACGACCGCCGCCGCCACGCTAAACCGCGACGGGCTGGGCGCAAAGGCGATCAAGCAATACGACAGCGCCGGGGCGAAGGTTGCGGCCATCATCAAGGCCAATCAGCGCGCCGACGTCGAGTATGACGGTACGGACTTCGTGATTCTTGATGCCCTGCCGCCCCAGGCGGCCACCGCAGCCAGCGCCACGGCGGACGGCGCAGCCGGCACGGCGATTTACGCCAAGGACAGCGACACGGTCAGCCGCAACAAGGCTGCGACGCCCGCTGGGGTCGCAGCGCAGGTAGCGCTCAAGGCCCCGCTCGACTCGCCAGCGCTCACTGGCAAGCCAACCGCCCCGACGGCAGCCACCGGCACCAACACGGACCAAGTGGCGACAACGGCTTTTGTTCAACAGTTTTTCTCAACTGGTCGAGTCCAAGTTTTCGTATCAAGTGGCACATGGACTAGCCCGCCAGTCGAAACTGTTGTGTATGTGAGCGGATGTGGTGG
>CAZFHE010000241.1:0-6281 GCA_964518615.1 uncultured Dechloromonas sp.
GCGCAACTGGCCGCGCACGCCAGCGCCATGAAAGCGAAGGCCGCCCCTTGCGGCATCAGTTGATACAGCCGGAAGGCGGCGAATACCGTCAGGTACAGCACCGCCACGCCGCCGCCCTGCAAGGCCAGGCCGAAGGCCGGCTTGGCTTCGCGCTGGCGAAAACCCAGCGTCAGCAGCGCAATGCCCGCCGCGCCGATGGCGGCCAGCCGCAGTTCCACCGGAAACAGCCCCGCCTGCGCCGCGTAACGCGCGAGAAACGACAGGCCGATGAACAGGATGACCAAGCCTGCGCGCACGATGGGGTTGCCTTGCACGAACCATTGCTGAACGGCGGCCAGCGTTTGATCGAGTTCGGTAGGGGGCGCGGGCGGCTGTGGCGCTGGTTGTTTCATGGCCGCCGATTGGCGTTCTGGCGCTTGCGCAGCCGCCTTGGGCGGCGCGGCGGCGGCGGGTTCGCGGGCGGGCGGGGTGTCGTCGGCCAGAAGCAAGAGCGCATCCAGCATCGCATCGTCGACTTCCGCCTTCGCCGCCGTTGGGGCTGGCGCGGCGGCAGGTGCGGCTGTAGTTGTGGCGGTGGTTGCGACGGCAGTTGCGGCAACGGGCGGCGGCGACGCCGCGCGCGCCGCTTTCATCTCCTTTCTGACCAGCGCGCGCACGGTGTTGCGCAAGGTCCAGGCAGCGGCCAAACCAAGCAGCGCGCCGATCAATGCCGTTTCCTCGTGGCGGTATCCCGGCCATAACAGGCCCAGAATCCCGCCCCATATCGCGCCCCAGATCAGCATGGATGGCTCCTGTTGTTTTGTCGTGTGCATCAAAATCCGGACCCTGCCGGGCTCAGTTCGCCTGGAGCGGCGGCGCCCGGAAAACGCGGTCGCGGCCACGATTCTTGGCATCATAGAGGGCGCGGTCGGCGGCGGCGATCAGGCTGTCGCAGGAGTCATCGAGCTTCGGCACGGTGGCGGCCAGCCCGATGCTCAGCGTGACCCGGCTATGGCTGGAGGCGGCGTGCGGAATTTGCAGCGCATGCACGGCGTGGCGGATTTTTTCGGCGACGATCAGGGCGCCACCCAGCGGGGTTTCCGGCAGCACCACCACGAATTCCTCGCCGCCGTAGCGGGCGGCCATGTCCGAGCCGCGTTCGAGGCTGGTGGCGATGGCGCCGGCGACGCGGCGCAGGCATTCGTCGCCGGCCTGGTGGCCGTAGGTATCGTTGAATTTCTTGAAGTGGTCGACGTCGCACATCATCAGCGCGAGGCTGCCGCCATTGCGGCGGGCGCGCCGCCATTCTCGGGCGATGGCATCGTCGAAATAGCGCCGGTTGGCGATGCCGGTCAGGCCGTCGCTGGCCGACAGGCGCTGTAATTCCCGATTGGCCTGGTCGAGCTTGCTGGCCAGCTTGACGAGGGAGCTTCGCATCCGGATCAGGCGTTCCATGGCCCGCACCTTGGCGCCGAGAACCACTTCGCTGACCGGCTTGTGCAGGTAATCGTCGCCGCCCGCCACGATGCCCTGCTCGATATCCTCGTCCTTGCCAAGCGATGAGAGAAAAATGATCGGCGTCCATTCGCCGCCATTACTCTCCATGCCCCGAATGCGCCGGGCCACCTCGAAGCCGTCGATGTCGGGAAGGACCACGTCGAGCAGCACCAGATCGGGCCGCTCGCGGGCGTAGGCGGCGATTGCCGTCGCGCCGTCCCCGGCGGGCAGTACGGTGGCGCCAAAATGCTGGGCGTACTGGGTCAGCAGCAGCAGATTGGAGCGGCTGTCTTCGACGATCAGGATTTTCATGGAGGGGTCAAGGGCTTGGCGGCGGGCAAGAGGGGAGGCGCGGCGGCCAGCGAGGATAGCGTTGTCAAGAAGGCCTGGGCGCGATTGAATTTCACGATGATCCAGGTCATGAACAACTCTCGATGCCGCCGTGATGAGGGTGAAGCCGGTATGCTAAATTGAGCGGAAAAACCCCAACTCCAACGCTAGATTAACATGACAGACACTTTGGCCGGCACGAGGGGGCGCATCGCGCGTCTCGGGGCCCTGATGACATCGCCTCGCGCAAGGCGCATCGGCGCGTGGGCGCTGGCGCTGTTTGCATTGTTCGGCTTGTTGGCCTATGTGGCCGCGCCGCCGCTCTTCAAATCCCTGCTGGTCAAACAACTGTCGCAGCAATTGCATCGCGAGGTCAGCATTGCCGCGGTGAGCATCAATCCCTATGCGCTGTCGGCGCGCGTCGAGGGCTTCGCGGCGCATGCCGCCGATGGCCGCGAAGTGGCCGCTTTCGATGCGCTCCGGGTCAGGCTGTCGGCGGCCTCGCTCTTCAAGGCGGCCCTGGTCGTCAATGCCATTCGCCTGGAGGGCCTGCGCCTCGACATCGTGCACGAAGGCGAGGGGCGCTACGATATTTCCGATCTTCTCGATCAATGGAGCCAACCCCGCGAGAAGCCAGCGGCGATACCCCGCTTTTCCTTGAACAACATCGAACTGGCCGGCGCTCGCATCGTGTTCGATGACCGTCCGAAAGGGGTGACGCACGAAATCAGCGATATCCACCTGGCCTTGCCCTTCCTGTCGAGTCTGCCGTATCAGGCGGAAATTCTGGTCGAGCCGCGTTTCTCGGCCCGCGTCGACGGCTCCTCGATCGAATTGCAGGGGCGCAGCACGCCCTTCGATGTGCAGCGGGAAAGCGAGCTCGAACTCAAGCTCGACGCTTTTGAACTCGCCGGCCTCCAGCCCTATCTGCCGGCCTCGCTGCCCTTGCGGATTGTGTCCGGCAGGCTCGATTCCAGCCTCACGATCGTTTTCAAGGAAGTTTCGGCGGGAGTCTTTTCCCTGGCCGTGCGCGGCGGCGCGAGGCTTTCCGAGCTGGCGCTAGCCGCCGCCAATGCGCAGCCCCTGTTCGGCTGGAAGGAACTGGCCGTCGAACTCGACGAGGCCGACCTGATCAACCGCCGAATCGCGGTGCGCCGGGTGGCGCTCGACAGCCCGGAACTCAGCCTGCGGGTCAGCCGCCAGGGCGAGTTAAACCTCATCAAGCTGCTCGATGCGCTGGCCGGCGGCCAGCCGTCGACCGGCCTTGATGCGCCGGCGCTGACGTGGTCGCTGGAAGAGTTCGCGCTCGACAACGGGCGCTTGCGCTGGCATGACGAATCGACGGGGCGGCCGGTGGTCGGCGAACTGCGCCGCTTGCAGGCCCGGGTCGGGCGTATCGACAGCCGCTTGGCCGATCCGATCGAGATGGCTGAGATTGGCCTTCAGATCGACCTCGGCGAGCCTTTGCGCGCCGAGCGCTTGAGCGCCAGGGGGCTGCGCGTGGACCTGCCGGCGCGCCGCATCGACATTGCCGAAATGGCTGGCAGCGGCGCGCGGGCGCGCGTTTCGCGCAACCGGGAAGGGGCGATTGAGTGGATTCATCCGCCAGCGCTGAAAACCGCCCATGCCAAATCCGGTAGCGAGCGGCCGTGGATTACGCGTATCGAGCGCCTGAGTCTCGACGATCTGGCATTGCGTTTCGAGGATCGCGCCACGACCCCGGCGGCCGTGCAGGAACTCGCCGGGCTGCGCCTGCGCGGCGAGAAGCTGAGTAATGCGCCAGAGAGTCAGGGGCGGCTCAGTCTCGAAGGACGGATCAACCAGCGCGGCAGCCTGAAGCTCGATGGCAGCGTGCAATGGCAGCCCCTGGACCTGAGCCTGGCGGTCGAGACCGAGGCGATTCCGCTCTTGCCGCTGCAAGCTTATTTTGCCGAGCGGCTCAATGTGCAACTCAAGGCCGGCCAGTTCTCGAACAGGGGCGAGGCCAGCATCCGTCTCGACACCGATGGCCTGAAGGCGGGCTATCGCGGCTCGGCCACGCTGGGCAACTTGCAGGCCGTGGACAAGGCCAGGCAGGGCGATTTTCTGCGCTGGAAATCGCTCTATGTCGGGGGCGTCGATTTTCGCCTTGAGCCCTTTGCTGTCGACATCGGCGAAATCGCGCTCAGCGATTTTTTTGCCCGCGTCATTCTCAGCGATACAGGCCGCCTGAATCTCCAGGACATCGTCCGTCGCCCGGAGGCGGAGCCGATCGCCGCAGGCGAAGCCCCCGCGCCAGCCGCCCCGGCCACGCCGCCGATGCCGGTGAGCATTGCCAGGATCAGCTTGCAGAATGGCACGCTCAATTTCTCCGACTATTTCATCAAGCCCAATTACACGGTCAATGTCACCAGGCTCTCCGGGCGGGTCACCGGCCTGTCATCCAAGGAGGGCGCGCTCGCCGATCTCGACTTGCGCGGGGCCTATGCCAAGGCGTCGCCGGTGCAAATCCAGGGCAAGCTCAATCCGCTGGCCGCCAAGTCCTATCTCGATCTCAAGGCCAGCGTCAAAGGCGTCGATCTGACCGGATTTTCGCCATACTCCGGCAAATATGCGGGCTATGCCATCGAAAAAGGCCTGATGTCGCTGGATCTTGCCTACAAGCTGGAAAACCAGCAACTCACCGCCGACAACAAGCTGTTCATCGACCAGTTCCGCTTCGGCGAGCCGGTGGAAAGCCCCGACGCCACCCGCTTGCCGGTCAATCTGGCCATCGCGCTGTTGAAGAACAATCGCGGCGAAATCGACATCAATCTGCCCATTTCAGGCTCGCTCGACGATCCGCAATTCTCGGTCGGCGGCCTGATCGTGCGCGTCATTGCCAATCTGTTCGTCAAGGCGGCGAGCTCGCCGTTTGCGCTGCTCGGATCCCTGTTCGGCAGTGGCGAGGAATTGTCCAGGCTCGATTTCGAGCCCGGCCGGGCGCGGCTTGGCGATATTCAAGCCAGGACGCTGGAAACGCTCGTCAAGGCGCTCCATGAGCGGGAAGGGCTGAAGCTGGAAATCAGCGGCCTGGCCGACCCGGAAAGCGATCGTGAAGCCTTGAAGCAGGTGGCCATGGAGCGCGCGGTGCGCGCCGCGTGGCGTCAGGACAAGGCCGAGGCGGAAAGGCGGGAGGAAATGTCAGCCGCCGATTACGAAATCTATCTGGCGCAGGTCTACAAGGCGGCGAAATTCCCCAAGCCGCGCAATATGATCGGTTTCCTGAAAGACCTGCCGGTCGAGGACATGGAAAAACTGATCCTGGCCCATATCGAGGTTCAGGACGAGGAAATCCGGCAACTGGCCCGGCGGCGCGCCGAAAACGTGCAGGCCTGGCTGGTCGAGCAGGGCAGGGTGGCGCCGGAGCGTCTTTTCCTGATACCGCCCAAGGAGTCGGCGGAACCGGGGGCGCGGGTGGATTTTTCGCTGAAATAAGCCCGTCGTCGCTGCATGGCGCGGCAGCCGGGGTGTCGATGAGCGCAAGCCCTGCTTGAGCTATTCGCCCGGCAATTACGGATTGAGATGATTTCATTGCCATTGCCTGTAGGGGCACGGCATGCCGTGCCCCTACAGTTCCCTACACACGGACTTGACGCATGTTTCAATGTTGCTAACATCGTTCCACCCAGCCAGAGAAAGCGGCCGGCCAAGCGGCGCGCTTGCGGAAAGGAACATCATGGAACACGCATCCATCACGAGCAGGGAATTCGTCCATAACGTCAGTTCGGCCAAGCGCCTTGCCGACGCAGGCCCGGTATTCATCACCGATCGCGGCAAGCCCGCCTATGTCTTGCTCAATATCGAAGAATACCGGCGCATCACCCGCACCGGGGAGAGCATCGTGGATCTTCTTACCCTGCCCGAAGCCGCCGGCATCGAGTTCGAATTCGAGCCGATGCGGATCGGCGCCCGTGAATTGGAGGGCTGATGTACCTGCTGGATACCAACATCCTCTCCGAACTGCGCAAGGTGCCGGCGGTGAGGAATCAGCAAGTCCAAACCTGGGTGGAAACCCAGGACAAGACGAGCCTGTTCATCAGCGTGATTTCCTTGCTGGAAATCCGGCGAGGCATACACATTCTGGAAAAACGCGGCGACGCAGCCCAGGCCGCGATTTTTTTCAACTGGCTGCAACACCAGGTGCAACCCGCCTTCGCCGATCGCACCCTCAACATCGACAAAACCATTGCCCTGCGCACCGCCACGCTGCCCTGGCCCACTCCGGCGGACTACAGGGACGCCCTGATCGCCAGCACGGCCCTGACCTTCGACGCCACCGTGGTAACGCGGAACGTGAAGGATTTCGAGGCAACGCAGGGCGATTGCATTTATTTATCATGAACTGGCCTGATGCCCAAGATGTTTATTCGGTACTCGTCATTCCAAGCGGCGAGTTTTCGTTTTTTGGTGAGGCTGAGCTTGCCCAGATCGGCGGTGGCGGTTTCGAGGCGCAG
>CAZFHE010000242.1:0-8599 GCA_964518615.1 uncultured Dechloromonas sp.
CGTTTGCGGCGCTTGCCACAACACCGGCGTGTCGGGCGCGCCGAAGATCGACGCCAAGAGCGATTGGGCGCCGCGCATCGCGACCGGCACGGAAGCGCTGTACGCCTCGGTAATCAACGGCAAGAACGCCATGCCGCCCAAGGGCGGCGCCACCCGCCTGTCCGATGATGAAATCAAGGGCGGGGTCGATTACATCCTGAGCCAGGTCAAGTAAGATCGCTCGCTCATATAGTGCAAAGGGAGGCCGCGGCCTCCCTTTTTCGTATCCGGCCTTAGCGCTTGCCGCCGGCCAGCATGGCCTTTAGCGACGCGAGTCGCGCGCTGCCGGCGGCTTTGTCGGGTTCGGCGGCCTGTTTGCCGCCGCTGAAGCGGATGTCGTCCCCGCCCATCTCGGCGATGAAGCGCGAGGGCTCGCAGGGAATCAGCTCCCTCATCTGCCGGCGCCGCTCGCAGTAGCTGATGCGCAGCGAGAGCTGGGCGCGCGTGATACCGACATACATCAGCCGCCGCTCTTCCTGCAATTTGGCCGGATCGAGCGATTCGCGGTGCGGCAGGATGCCCTCCTCGACGCCGACCAGAAACACATGCCGGTATTCCAGGCCCTTCGCGGCATGCAGCGTGGAGAGTTGAACGGCATCGAAATCCTCGGCATTCTGCTTGTCCAGCATATTGATCAGGGCAATGCTCTGAATCAGGTCGACCAGCGTCCGGCCATCTTGCTCGCCCTTCTTGCCGATCCACTGGGCAAACTCGCAGACATTGGCCCAGCGCGTTTGCGCGACGCGCTCTTCCTCATGGTCGTAGAGCCAGGTTTCGTAGTCGATGGCTTTCAAGAGATCGGGCAGCACCTGGTGCGCCGGCTCGCGCTCGGCCCGCCCCTGGTTGCGTTTGATGAACTGGCAGAATTCGAGCAGGGGCTCCAATTGGCGGGCCTGGATGCGCTGTGCAAAACCTTCCTCGAAGGCGGCCTGAAATAGCGAGAGATGGCGCTCGCCGGCATAGGAACCGAGCGCTTGCAGGGTCGCAGCGCCAATGCCGCGCTTGGGCGTGGTCGCCGCCCGGATGAAGGCCGGGTCGTCGTCCTCGTTGGCCAACAGGCGCAGATAGGCGGTGATGTCCTTGATTTCCGCCTTGTCGAAAAAGGATTTGCCGCCCGACAACAGGTAAGGAATGCGGTGATCGCGCAGATATTCCTCGAATATCCGCGCCTGATGATTGGAGCGGTAGAGAATGGCGTAATCCTTGAAGCGGGTGCGCTGCTCGAAACGGTGCGCCTGCAATTGCATGACCACGCCCTCGGCTTCGGCGTCGCTGTCGCGGCAGGCGGTAACAGCGATCTGCTCGCCATGCCCGAGCTCGGACCACAGTTTCTTGTCGAACAGCTTGTCGTTGTGGGCGATGACGTTGTTGGCGGCCTTCAGGATGCGCACCGTCGAGCGGTAGTTTTGTTCGAGCTTGATGAGCTTGAGGCTGGGAAACTCGGCCGGCAGCTTGCGCAAATTGTCGATATCGGCCCCGCGCCAGCCGTAAATCGCTTGGTCGTCGTCGCCAACCGCCGTGAACTGAGCGCGGATGCCGGTCAAGAGCTTGAGCAAGCGGTATTGGCAGGCGTTGGTGTCCTGGTATTCGTCCACCAGCAGGTAGCGCAGGCGGTTCTGCCATTTATCGGCGATTTCCGGATGCTCGCTGAAGAGCTTGACCGGCAAGCCGATCAGATCGTCGAAATCAACCGCCTGGTAAGCCTTCAACGTGGCTTCATAACTCAGATAAACGTGGGCGGCCAGGGCCTCGTGCTCGTCGCGGACGAGGCTTCGCGCCGCCTCCGGCGTGACGAGGGCGTTCTTCCAATTGGAAATGATGGACTGCACCTGGCGCAGCACGCCCTTGTCGGTGGTGTTGGCGGTTTCGCCGACGATGCCGGCGCAATCGGCGGCATCGAAAATCGAGAAGCGCGGCTTGTAGCCCAGCGCCTTGGCTTCCTCGCGCAAAATCCGAACGCCCAGCGAGTGAAAGGTGGAAATCTGCAATTCGCCGGCGACGGCGCTGCCCAGCAGTTTGCCGACCCGCTCCTGCATTTCCTTGGCCGCTTTGTTGGTAAAGGTGATGGCGGCGACGTTGCGCGGTCGAAAACCGCAATCCTCGACCAGATAGGCGATTTTCTGCGTAATGACCCGCGTTTTGCCCGAACCAGCCCCCGCCAGCACCAAGAGGGGGCCGTCGAGATAATGGATCGCTTCGCGTTGCTGGGGATTGAGTCCGGACATGGGGCGCAGCGAGCCGGCTAAGGGGGCGCTGGATAGAGGGAGGCCGGATTTTACCCCGCCGGCGGCGCGCCCGGCGCGCGCCGCAGCTCAGGCTCGCTTCTCAGGCTTCTTCGTCGACCACGCAAAAACCGTGCGGCAACAAGGGCTTGGCCAGGCGGGCCTGGGCCTCGGGCGGCAATTCGGCCAGTTGCGCCGCGACCCGGCGCGCGTTTTCCCTGGCCTTTCCGCCAACATCGTTTTCCGCCTCGCTCAACTCTTCGCGCAGGCTGCGTTGGCGATCGCCAATGACTGCCTCGCAGGCCGCCACCCGGCGCGGCTCGCCGGCAACGAGAGCGCGCTCGCCCGGCGGTCGGGCGTAGCGTTCGGCACTCGGGATCAGGCGGGCGGATGTCATGGCAAGCTCCTTGACTTATTTTCGTCAAGGCGCGGCCAAACTTGAGACGCGTGCCGCCTCGCGCGCCCGTCAGAGGGCGCCGAAGACCTTTTTCAACAAGGAACTGCCGGCGGCCAGCGGATTGGCGCGCAGCTTTCTCTCTTCTTCGGCAATCATCAGGAAGAGGCCGTCCATCGCCTTTTGCGTGACATAGGCATTGATATCGGCGTCCTTGCCGTCGATCAGGCCCAGACTCGCCGCCCTGCCGGCAACGCTGTTGTACTGCTCGGCCAGTTGCAGCTTGCCGGTGGCGGCCTTGACGATGGGCAGGAATTTCTGCGTCAGCGGCTCTGCCGAACTGCGCCTGAAATACTGCGTGACGCTGTCGTCGCCGCCGGTCAGGATCTCCTTGGCGTCCCGCACGCTCATTTTCTTGATGGCCTCAGAGAGGATGGGCTTCGCTTCGGCGACGGCATTCTCGGCGGCGTGGTTCATGGCGGCCACCAGCTCGTCGGCCTGCTTGCCCATGCCAAGGAGACGCAGCCCCTTCTCGGCCTTTTGCAGCGCGCCGGGCAGCGGAATCTTGACCCTGGCATTGCCGAGAAATCCGTCTTTCTTGCCCAGCGTGGCAATGGCGACATCGGCGCCCTTGGCCAGCGCTTCCTTGACCCCGGCGCTGGCGTCGCGGCTCGAAATGGCGTCAAGTCCGGCGGCCTGGGCCAAGGCCGCGGCGCAGACAAAAAAGAGGGCAAACAACCGGGCGAGCAGGGCAAGGGGGAGACGCGGCATGCTGGCCCCAGCTCAGACGATATCGAGATGGCCGATGCCGTTGGTCAAGTCGCGATCCTTCGATTTATTGCTGTACAACTTGATTTGCAGGCGCAGGTCGTTGAGCGAATCGGCGTTACGCAGCGCATCCTCGTAGCTGATCTTGCCGGCCTCATAGAGGTCGAACAGCGACTGATCGAAGGTCTGCATGCCGAGTTCGCGCGACTTCTTCATGATTTCCTTGATCTCCTGCACCTCGCCCTTGAAGATCAGGTCGGAAATCAGCGGCGAATTGAGCAAGACCTCGACGGCGGCTACCCGCCCCTTGCCATCCTTTTTCGGCAAAAGGCGCTGCGAAACCATGGCCCGCAGATTCAGCGACAGATCCATCAGAAGCTGCTGGCGGCGTTCCTCGGGGAAGAAGTTGATAACCCGGTCGATCGCCTGGTTGGTGCTGTTGGCGTGCAGGGTGGCCAGCGCCAGGTGGCCGGTTTCGGCAAAGGCGATGGCGTAGTCCATGGTGTCGCGGTCGCGAATCTCGCCCATCAGGATCACGTCCGGCGCCTGGCGCAGCGAGTTTTTCAGCGCCGGCCCCCAGTCGTCGGTATCGACCCCGACCTCGCGCTGGGTCACGATGCAGTTTTTGTGCTCATGCACATACTCGATCGGATCCTCGACGGTGATGATATGGCCATAGGAATTCTCGTTGCGATAATCGACCAGGGCCGCAAGCGAGGTGGTCTTGCCGGTGCCGGTACCGCCCACGAAAATGATCAGGCCGCGCTTGGTCATGGCCAAATCCTTGATCACCGGCGGCAATTGCAGGTCATCGAGGGTCGGGATGACCATGTTGATGGTGCGGAACACGACGGCCACGCGCCCTTGCTGGACCAGGGCATTGACCCGGAAACGGCCGATGCCGGAGGGCGAAATGGCGAAATTGCACTCGCGGGTCGCCTCGAACTCGGCGGCCTGACGGTCGTTCATGATCGCCCGGGCGAGCTCGGTGGTATGCGAGGCGGTCAGAACCTGGTTGGACACCGGGGTGATCCGGCCGTCGATCTTGATCGCCGGCGGAAAACCAGCGGTGATGAAAAGGTCGGAGCCTTTTTTCTGCGCCATCAGGCGCAAGAGGTCGTGCATGAACTTGGTTGCCTGATCGCGTTCCATGGTGTTTCCTTCGGGTTATGCGCCGCGTCCCGGATCAGCCCGGGAAGGCGTCCTTGTTGGCTGCCTTGTTGCGGGCTTCGGCGCTGGAGACGATATTGCGCCGGACCATGTCGATCAGATTCTGGTCCAGGGTCTGCATGCCGTAATTCTGGCCGGTCTGGATGGCCGAATACATCTGCGCTACCTTGTTCTCGCGGATCAGGTTGCGGATGGCCGGGGTGCCGATCATGATTTCGTGCGCGGCGACGCGGCCGCTGCCATCCTTGGTTTTAAGCAGCGTCTGCGAAATGACGGCGCGCAGCGACTCGGACAACATCGAGCGGACCATTTCCTTTTCCGCCGCCGGAAAAACGTCCACCACGCGGTCGATGGTCTTGGCCGCCGACGAGGTATGCAGGGTGGCGAAAACCAGGTGCCCGGTCTCGGCTGCCGTCAGCGCAAGGCGTATGGTTTCCAGATCGCGCATTTCGCCAACCAGGATCACATCCGGGTCTTCGCGCAGCGCCGCGCGCAGCGCATTGGCAAAGGACAGGGTGTGCGGCCCCACCTCGCGCTGGTTGATCAGGCACTTTTTCGACTCATGGACAAATTCGATGGGATCCTCGACGGTCAGGATATGGCCGTAGGCATTCTCATTGACATGATTGACCATCGCCGCCAAGGTCGTCGATTTGCCGGAGCCGGTCGGCCCGGTGACCATCACGATGCCGCGCGGATATTCGGCGATATCCTTGAAAATTTTCGGGCAGTTCAGATCCTCAAGGGTCAGCACCTTGGACGGAATGGTCCGAAACACGGCGCCAGCGCCGCGCTGCTGGTTGTAGGCATTGACCCGGAAGCGGGCGAGATTGGGAATCTCGAAAGAGAAGTCGCACTCCAGCGTTTCCTCGTAGGTCTTGCGCTGGGCGTCGCTCATAATGTCGTACACCATGCCATGCACATCCTTGTGCTCCATGGCCGGCAGGTTGATGCGGCGAACATCGCCATGCACCCGGATCATGGGCGGCAGCCCGGACGAGAGATGGAGGTCGGAAGCCTTGTTCTTGACGCTGAAGGCCAACAGTTCGGTGATGTCCATGCGGATCGTCCTTAAGGCGCGTGTATACTGGGATTCATCTGAAATGATCGAAGGATTATGAGCGCAATCGCCGGCAACCTGCAAGCCGTTCTCGTCCGTATCGCCGACGCTTGCAGGCGCTACGGACGCTCGCCGGACAGCGTGCGCTTGCTGGCGGTGAGCAAGACCTGGCCGCTCGATTGCGTACTCGCCGCCGCTGCCGCCGGGCAGCGCGCCTTTGGTGAAAATTACGCGCAAGAGGGCGCGGCCAAGGCCGTCGCCGCCCGCGACCGTGATCTCGAATGGCATTTCATCGGCCCCTTGCAAAGCAACAAGACCCGGCAAGTCGCCGAGCATTTCGCCTGGGTCCATTCCATCGACCGGCTGAAAATCGCCGAGCGCCTGGCGGCCCAGCGCCCGGAAGACTTTCCGCCGCTGCAAGTCTGCGTTCAGGTCAATGTCTCTGGTGAAGCGAGCAAAAGCGGCTGCCGACCGGACGAGGCCCTGGCCCTGTGCCGGGCCGTCGCCGCCCTGCCCCGTTTGCGCCTGCGCGGCCTGATGGCCATTCCCGAACCCAGCGACGATATCGCCGCGCAGCGCGCCCCCTTCAAGCGTCTGCGCGAACTGGCGGACGCCTTGCGGGCCGCCGGTCTCTCCATCGACACCCTGTCCATGGGCATGTCCCATGATCTCGAAGCCGCCGTGGCCGAGGGCGCGACCATCGTCCGCATCGGCACGGCCATTTTTGGCGAAAGACAAGCATCAACACCATGAAAATTACCTTTCTCGGCGGCGGCAACATGGCCAATGCCCTGATCGGCGGCATGCTCAAACAGGGCTTTGCCGCCGCCGACATCACCGTCATTGATCCCGGCAGCGAGGCTCGCGAACGCCTGCAACAAACTTACGGCCTGCGCTGCCTGTGCGACGCGGCTGAACTCGACGACGCCGGCGAGCTCCTGGTGCTGGCGGTCAAGCCCCAGCAGATGCAGAAAGCTTGCGAGCCGCTCATCGGCAAACTCGGATCGGCGCTGGCGCTCAGCATCGCTGCCGGCCTAAATCTTGCCGCGCTATCGCGCTTTCTCGGCGGCCACCGGCGCATTGTCCGCGCCATGCCGAACACGCCGGCCCTGATCGGCGCGGGCATCACAGGCCTATGCGCCCTGCCGGAAGTCGACGCGGCTGGCCGCGCCGCCGCCGACCGGGTGCTGGCCGCCGTCGGCAGCACTCTCTGGATTCATGACGAAATGCAAATGGATGGCGTCACCGCCCTATCCGGCAGCGGCCCGGCCTATGTTTTCCTCTTCATCGAGGCTTTGCAGCAGGCGGCGGCGGAACTCGGCTTCACGCCCGATGAGGGCCGCCAACTGGCCATCGAGACGGTCCAGGGCGCTGCCGCCCTGGCCGCCCAATCGAGCGAATCGGCCGCCGCGCTGCGCGAGCGGGTCACCTCCAAGGGCGGCACCACCGAGGCCGCGCTTCGCGTCATGATGGACTCTGGCGTCAAGGATGGCATCGTCGCCGGCGTCAAGGCCGCCGAGGCGCGCGGGCGCGAACTCGGCAAGCTGCTCGGAGGCGACTGATGGAAGCCCTCTTCTTCCTGCTCAATGCCGTCGCCAGCTTCTTCACGGCCCTCTTCCTGCTGCGTTTTCTGATGCAATGGGCGCGCGTCTCTTTTGCCGGGCAGATTGGCGATTTTGTCGTCCGCCTGACCAATTGGGCGGTCAAACCGCTGCGCCGCCTCATTCCGGGCTTTGCCGGCTTCGACTGGGCCAGTCTCTTGGCGGCATTCGCGCTGCAAGCGCTGCTGGCCGGCATTCTCGTCGGCCTCTCCGGCGCGCCGCTGGGCGATGCGCCCGGCGCGGGCCCGATGATCCTGCTGTTCGCCGTGCGCGGACTGCTGCGCCTGACCGTCTATATCCTGATCATTGCGGTCATCGCGCTGGCACTATCGTCGTGGATCAATCCCTATTCGCCGGTGGCCTCCCTGGCCCGCCAACTGACCCGGCCGCTGCTCGACCCCATACGCCGCGTCCTGCCGACCATTTCCGGCATCGACCTGTCGCCGCTGGTGGCCATTGTGCTGCTGCAAGTCGTGTTGATCTATCTGTGAGCGACTGGTACCGGGTCGGCAGCGACGGCGACATCACGCTGACCCTGCACATCCAGCCCGGCGTGCGCCAGACGCAGTGCGCCGGACGGCACGGCGATGCGCTGAAAATTCGCCTGGCCGCGCCGCCGGTCGATGGCAAGGCCAATGCCGCCTTGCTCGCCTACCTCGCCGAACAACTGGGCTGCGCTCGCGCCGCCGTAACCCTGAAGAGCGGCCAGAGTTCGCGGCGTAAGCTCGTGTCGATCAAGGGCTGCGCGCCGGAAGCCGTGGCCCGGCTGGGCGCGCCCGAGTCATAAAAAGGGCGGGAATTTCCCGCCCTCGAAAAGCTTATTTCACCGCCGGGCTATTTTTCTTCGCTGACTTCGTGGCCGAAGCATCGCTGACCGTGAGTTCGCCGCGCAGCTTGGCGACGCTCTTGTCGCCAAAGCCCTTGACCCCCTTCAAGTCGTCGAGCGTCTTGAAGGGCCCGTTTTTCTCCCGGTATTCGACAATGGCCTGGGCCTTGCTCGGCCCGATTCCCTTGACCGTGTTCAACTCGGCGACCGAGGCCGTATTGATATTGACCGCCGCAAAGGCAAGGCTGATGCCGGCCACGAATAGCGCAATACTCGACAGGATGCGTTTCATTGAAAATCCTCCAATAAAGGTTTGTCAAATTGAATGAAATTCCGTCCGCCAGGCATTCCAGCGGACAGGGAATTCTATATCAATATGACAATAAGCCAATACGGAAAATTCCAAAAAGCTATTCTTTTTTGATCCGGATGCGCGCATCATCGGCACTTGGCTGCGAGCGCAGCAAGACCCAAGGATCCGTACCGAATGGAAGCCAAAGCGCTACGCGGCGAATACCA
>CAZFHE010000243.1:0-2834 GCA_964518615.1 uncultured Dechloromonas sp.
CGACATCCTTTTCAGCTATGGCGCGACAGAAGCCAAAGTCCCCGACTTCATGGACGCGCTCGTCGACCTCACGGAAACCGGCTCAACCCTCAGGCTCAACGGGCTGCGCATCATCGAAACCATTCTCGAATCCACCACGCGTCTGTTCGCGAATCGCGCCGCCTGGGAAAACCCCGAAAAGCGCAAGGCAATGGAAGAAATCCGAACCCTGCTATTGGGCGCCATCGAAGCCAGAGGGCGCATCCTGCTGATGATGAACCCCCCCGCCGAATGTCTTGACGATGTCATCGCCGAACTCCCCGCCATGAAGCGCCCCACCATCAGCCAGCTACACGGCTTGAACGCCTACTCGCTGACCACCGTCGCCAACAAATCCAGCGTGAATATCCTCATACCCCGCCTGAAAGCCGCAGGAGCAGAGGACATTCTGGAACTGCCGATTAACAAGATCGTGCACTGAGGCATCGCGGGGGTGGCCTGAGGGAAATGAAATTTGGCGCTACCCCTCAGGGTTTCGCGATCAAATACGAACTTGCCCCTCAAGTTGCAAAAACCTGTAGGGTGCAATAAGCAAAGCGCATTGCACCGTCAAAATTCAAGCCTTCGCATCGAAATCCGGGAATATCGCGCTTCCGTATCGGCGACGCCTGGACAAGCGGCGCAATGCGCGTTGCTTATTGCGCCCTGGCCCTCAAGGTTCGCTATTACTTTGGAAGCAGCGGCAACAGACGCAAGCGTGTGCGGTTCGGGTCTACCGTGAGCAACGCGCCTTCTTCCAGTTCAGCAGACATTTGCCCCAAGGCGATGATGACTTGCTTGCCGATGACATCGGGGCTGACATCCTCGGCTCGGATTTGCACCACGCTGGGTTTATCGCCGTGGGTTGCGGCGAGAATCGCGCCAAAGTCCAGATCGTGAGTGAGCACCACGCAGTCGTTCGCGCAGGCATAGGCCATGATCTCTGAATCTGGGGCATTCATTGCGCCAATCGCTGACCAGTGCGCCGCTTCAAACCCCGCATGGGTCAACACATTGATCCAACGCGGCGACAGGTTCATGTCGACCAACAACCTCATGCCGTCGCCAGCGCAACCTCGCGCTCCTCGGCACGCCATGCCGCGTAGCGGAGCGCCTGCATGATGTCGTCGCGCTCCAGATAAGGATAATCGGCCAGGATTTCATCAACGCTATGCCCTGCGCCAATCTGTCCCACCAACATGCCAACGGTGACGCGCATTCCGCGAATGCACGCCTTGCCGCCCATGATTTCGGGGTGCTGGGTGATGCGGTCGAGTTGGTTCATTTCGTTGTTCCTTCGCAAAATTCGAGGCTGACTCATTTTACGCTTACGGCTTATCCCAACCTACCGGGCTACGCTTACTCATCCCAAAACACATCGATCAATTCTCCATCGGCGTCGAATAACCACCACTCGATCACCAGTTGCGGACTCCCCAAGCCGAACAACCCTCGCGGTCCGCTGTAGCTTGGGCAGCGCCACAGACTGTATCCAGGCTGCCAGTACTCAAGCGCCGCCGCGAGAATGTTTGCCGGGACTTCAGGGTCAAAGATATCGACTTGGCGATCATCCAGATCATGCTCTTGCCCGGAAGGAATGTTGATGGTGCGCGCCATTGCTCGTTACTCCTACCGCATTGCCCGCGACTGGCTCAAAGCGAACAGGCGGGCGAGGATTTCATCGTCGGACATGTCGGGAGTGTAGTCTGTCCAGCCGTAAGCGGCGGCGACGGCTTTGTCGAGGGTTTTATGGGACATGCCGAGCCCTGCCGGAGGCTGGTTGTAGGGGTTGGTCAGGGTACGTTTTGCCAGTTGTTTCGCGGCGGCTTCGTTAATGGGCAGGATGCAGTCGGGATAGCCGGGGACGACCTCCGGCTCACGGCGGATCAGGTCGGACAGATTGAGCCAGTTTTCACGCAGTTCGTTCAGCCGCGCGGCGGCGGTGGCCTGGACGCGGGGATTGTTGGCGAAGGCGACGGCGGGACTGTCAGCAAAGGGAGCGGCGCGCTTTTTGCGTGGCGCATCCCGACGTGATGGCGTGAGTGATCAAGGCGAGGACGAAGCGGGGCGGTTCTCGGTTGAAGCCAGCGCGGCGTCCGCAGCGGAAGGATTTTACCGCCCACCGCCTTGAAGGGCGGGATTTCACGCCGGAGCGGCTTCGGAGCCCATGACAATTCAATTGTCACACAGGCACACTACACTAGATTTAGTCAACGGATTGCATCCACCTACTATAGGTAGTAGATTACAGCCCATTCAAAAAACAAGACGTCCTTCGCCAATTACCGCATGCAGGAGCAAGAAATGAGCCCAGTTGCTGAACAACTCTCGCTGACCGACATTCCCGCCCCGCCGAAATTCGCTCCCTTGCAGGAGCAGGAAATTTCCGGCGAGGTGCTGATCGAAAAATATGCTAAAGGCAAGGAAACCCATGCTCACGACGTGCGTAAGCGCGTGGCCTGGGCGCTGTCGCAGGTCGAGGAAGAGAAGGATCGGGCGCACTGGGAGGGGCGCTTTCTGTGGGCTCAGGAAAATGGCTTCATCCCGGCTGGGCGCATCAATTCCGCCGCCGGCACCGATTTGCAGGCCACGCTGATCAATTGTTTCGTGCAGCCGGTTGGCGATTCCATCGTCGAGAATGTCGATGGCCGCCCCGGCATTTACACGGCGCTGGCCCAGGCCGCCGAAACCATGCGTCGCGGCGGCGGCGTCGGTTATGACTTTTCGTCCATCCGCCCGCAGGGGGCGCGGGTCAAGGGCACGCAGTCGCGGGCGTCCGGCCCGGTGTCTTACATGCGCGTTTTCGACCGTTCCTG
>CAZFHE010000244.1:0-11648 GCA_964518615.1 uncultured Dechloromonas sp.
TGCTTCAGGTAACGCCGCTATTTAGGCGTCTGAGGCGATTCTTCGGGCAGGGTCTGGCGGGCGAGGTCGAGCCCTTGCCGAGGGTAGGTTCCTCCCAAGACTCGGCCAGCCCTTCCCGCCGCGAACCACCGCAGCGGAAAATAATCGGCCGTTATCGGCTAGAAAGTGAACTGGGCAAGGGAGCAATGGGTATCGCCTATCTCGGGCGCGATCTGGAAACTGGGTGTTGCGCGGCGATCCAGACCCTGGACCTGGCCCGGAAGTTCGTGCCCGCCGACCTGCGCTGTTGTCTGGCGCGCCTCGATGGGGAGGGGGCCACATGAAGCTGTCCGACATGCTGGAAATGGCCTCGCGCACCGATCCTGGCCTCTTGCGCTCGCGCAACGAGGATGCGGTATTTGCCGATGCCTCGCTTGGCATCGCTATCCTGGCCGACGGCATGGGCGGCTACAATGCTGGCGAAGTGGCCAGCGGCATGGCCTGCAATCTGCTGGCCACCGGCTTTTCCCGCTTTGTGCCGACCTGCAACGAGCACACCGATAGCGGCGGCGATCCGGCTTTCCTCCGCCAGCATCTGGTCAGCGAGGTGAGGGCCGCCAACCTGGGTATTTTCCAGGCCGCGCAAGGCGAGCCGAATTGTGTCGGAATGGGAACGACGCTAGTGCTGGCCTGGTTCTACGACAACCGGGTGGGCGTCGCCCATGTGGGCGATTCGCGCTTCTATCGCTTGCGCCACGATGATTTCGAGCTCTTGACTCGGGATCACTCGCTCTTGCAGGAGCAAATTGACAGTGGCATGATCACCCCTGAAGAAGCCCGTTTTTCGGAACATCGCAATCTGGTGACGCGGGCGCTGGGGGTCTATCCCGTAGTTGATGTCGAGGTTCATGTGCATGACGTGCAAACGGGCGACTTGTTGCTGCTGTGCTCGGATGGCTTGAGCGAAATGGTCGAGCGCGAAGAAATCAAGCAGACCCTGCAAACGATGGGCGGCAACCTGGAGCTGGCTGCCGATGAATTGGTGCGTCTGGCGAATGACAATGGCGGGCGGGATAATATTTCCCTGATCCTGGTCCGGGTGCTGGGTGACTTTGGGCAAGCGCGCGGCTGGACGCAACGCCTCTGGGCGGCAATGAAGTAAATGAGGAAAAAAGGGCAAAACTGATCCTATCCATGGATGGCCTGGTGCTGAAGGAAATCGTGCTCGACAAGAAGCGCCTGAGCATCGGCCGCAAGCCGCAAAACGACATCCAGATCGACAGCCTGGCCATTTCCGGCAATCATGCGGCCATTGTCACCATCCTCAACGACGCTTTCCTTGAGGACTTGAACAGCACCAATGGTACCCTGGTCAATGGGCATCCCATCAAGAAACACATCCTGCGCAACAACGACATCATTGAACTCGGCAAGTACCGCCTCAAGTACATGGCCGGTGAAACTGAGCAGTACAGCGATTTCGGAAAAAGCGGCGGAACGCAGCAGCCCTTCGCCAAACTGGCCTCTGAAATGGAACTGGCGCCGACTGGCGTATCGCTGACTCGCTCGCAAGGCCTGGCCCGTTCGCAGCCCGGCGCTACGTCGGCCTCCAGCGCCGCCGTCCAGTTGCTCAATGGCCCCAATGCTGGCAAGGAGCTGGCGCTGACCAAGACCCTGACGACCCTCGGCAAGCCTGGCCAGCAAGTCGCGGTGATTGCCCGCCGGCCCCAGGGCTATTTCATCACCCATGTCGAGGGCAAGGAGTTTCCGGCGCTCAATGGTCAGTCCCTCGATGCCCAGGCGCACCCCCTGAGCGATCACGACATCATCGAGATCGCCGGCGTCAAAATGGAATTTTTCCTCAAGGCCTGAGGGCCTGGGGCGCGGGACGATGATGGCGATCCCGGAAGCTTGCGACCGGCCGACATGAAGCTGCGCGTACTCGGATGCAGCGGCGGCATCGGCGGCGAAAGCCGGCTAACCACGGCGCTCTTGGTCGATCACGACGTGCTGATCGACGCCGGAACCGGCGTCATCGACCTCGCCATTCCCGACATGGCCTTGATCGACCATGTTTTTTTGACCCACTGCCATCTCGATCACATCGCGGCGCTGCCGCTCCTCATTGATACCGTCGCCGACCGGCGGAGGACGCCGATTACCGTCTACGGCACGGCGCCGGTGCTGGCCCTGTTGCGCCGGCACATTTTCAACTGGGCGATCTGGCCGGATTTTTCCCAAGTGCCGAGCGCCGAGCGGCCTTTCGTGCGCTGTCAGGCCATTGAACCGGGCGTGCCCGTCAGCCTGGGCGCGCGCCGATTCACCGCGCTGCCGGTAGACCATACCGTGCCGGCCGTCGGCTATTGTGTCGATTCCGGCCGGGCGAGCCTCGTCTTCTCTGGCGACACCGGCCCTTGCGATGCCTTCTGGCAGGCCGTCAACCGCATAGCCAATCTGCGTCATCTGATCGTCGAATGCGCCTTCCCTGACCGCGAGGCGCGCCAGGCGGCCCTATCCAAACACCTCTACCCCTCGCTGCTGGCCGCCGAATTGCAAAAGCTCGAACGCCCCTGCGACATCCACATCGCCCACCTGAAACCCGGCCAGAGCGCGCTAACCATGACCGAAATCGCCGCCAGCCTCAGCGATTTCAAGCCGCAAATGCTCACTGCCAATCAGGTGTTCGAGTTTTGAGATGACGCATAGCGGATGGCGGGGTGACGTGAATGGTTGCATGCACAGCCCAAGCGCCGCTTGATTATTGGGACGGTTGTCGCGGAGTTGTTTTTAACGCATTGATTATCAAGCGTATTTCTGCGTATTAATCGTGTGTGGCCCGGGTGGCACGCAAACTGCTACATGACTATCAGCGGTCTTTCCCGCCTTTTCAAAAGGAGATTCACATGAAGCGCGTACAACAGGGTTTCACTCTGATCGAACTCATGATCGTCGTGGCCATTATCGGTATTCTGGCAGCCGTCGCTGTTCCGCAGTACCAGACCTATGTCGCCAAGTCCCAGGTTTCGCGGGTCATGGGCGAAGTGGGCGATATTAAAAATGCCGTTGAGGTCTGTCTGACCGAGGGGCGTATCAATATCAATTCAAACTTCCCTCTGACCGGACAGCCAAACCTTGATGACTGTGATCTGCAAGCGTCGGCATCCTCGCTCCTGAATGGGGGTGAGCAAGGCGCGGGCGATCCTCCGCCTAACGGCCTCGGCTACCCGATAGTTGATCAAGACCCCCTGGATCCTACGGCAGAAATTACGGTTACGGGAACCTTCGGCAACGCCGCTGCGGTCGTTCTCCTTGGCAGGACGCTGGTCTGGCATCGTGTGACGTCCGGCACCTGGGTGTGCACCACCGACGTTGATCCCAAGTTCCGTCCGCGCGGCTGCGAAAACAGCGCTCTTTAATTAAACCCGGATTGCAAATCACAAGCGCCCCTCGGGGCGCTTTTTCGTTATTTTCTGTCTGGCGGATGCTTTTTCCAGGTCGATTCGCCCGCTCGCCCATGTTTCTGCGCCACGCGCTTTCCCCAATTTTCCTGCGTCTGCTGGCTTTGACCCTGCCCATGCTGCCGGGCGTCATCGCCGCCTGGCGGCTCGAGGTCTACCGGCCCTGGTTCTGGGCGGAGTTTCTGCTGCTGGCGGTCTTGGCCCGTGGCCGCTCCTGGCTCTTCGCGCTTGGCCTGGCCGCGCTGTGGCTCGCGGACTATCTTTTCATCTTCGCGCAAATCATTTTGTCCTCCGACTATGGCGATGCGCTGGAATTGCTGCGCTTTCTGCCCTACTCGAATCGTGGCTGGATCGCGGCGGCCTTTGCGGGCGTCGCCGCTCTGTCGCTGTGGGGCTGGCTGTGCGTGCGGGCGCACCGTTTGGCCTCGCCGGGCCGCGGCTTGTTGTTATGGTCTTTGCTGCTCGTGGGAATCACGGTCGCATGGCCGGCCCGCGATGGCTTCAATCACGCGGAAGGAAAGCTCTACACCATTCGCCAGGCCAAGCTGTCCGGCTCTTGGGCGCTGGACAGTCTGTTCATGCGGGAGTCCCTGGCCTTCTTTGAATACCGCGATCCGGATTCCGTCGGCCAGTTTGGCGAGCTCCCGCCCGAGGCGTCGGCGGTGGGCCGGCTCTTGTCGAAAAATCCTCCGCCCGACAAGGTCTTGATCGTTGTCATGGAGTCATGGGGGGTGGCCCGCGATCCCGAAGAAAATCGCTTCTGGCAACAGTTGTGGGCCTCTCCGTCCTGGAGTTTGAGCGCGGGCGTATTGCCCAGCGTGGCGGCCACGGTGCAGGCGGAGTTTCGAGAGCTCTGCGGCTTGTTCCCGCATTCGCTCTTCATCGAAACCATCCCGAAAGCAGACAAATGCCTGCCGAACATGCTGCGCGCTCAGGGATGGCGCACCCAGGCTTTCCATGGCGCGTCGTCCAGAATGTACCGCCGCGATCACTGGTATCCCCTCGTCGGCTTCGATTACAGCGCCTTCTTTCAACAACTCAAGAACGAGAGCGTCAAGTGCTTCAACATTCCCGGCGCGTGCGACTACAGCATCGCGCATCGCGTGGCGCAGACGCTGCGCGATGATGGCAAGCAATTCACCTACTGGCTTACGCTGAATTCACATACGCCCTATAGCGCCTCCGACTTGAGCATGCCGGCGCTCAAGGACCAGGTATGCCACGCGATCAAACTGGAGGGCGCCCGTTGCGCCCATGCCGCGCTTATCCATGACTTTATGCAGTCGCTTAAAACCGAACTGGAACGCGAGCCGATTCCCGGGCTTGAGGTGATCCTGGTAGGCGACCATGGGCCCCATTTTTTCGACGCGGCATCGCGGGAACAATTCAGCGCTGTGGCGGTGCCCTACATTGGCCTGTCAATTCCAGGCCGCTCGATGGCGGCAAGCAAGGCTGACTAGAGCGGTTTCGCTTCAGAGGATGACAATGCCGTCCTCATTCGCGTCATTTCGCGACTTAGCAAAAAAGCCGGGCTCATCCCCGGTTTATTACGCTTGAACGGCTGGCGTCGCCAGCCAGTCGCCCAGCGCCGCCGGCAATTGCCCGATGAGCAGCGCATGACGGCCAGCCATCCAGCCGTGCAGGGGGCCGGGGGGGCGGTGGGGGAGGGTTTCCTTGATCAGGGTTTCGGCGGTGGCGTGGTCGTTGATGAGGCCCAGTTCGTCTTGCAGGCGGCCAAGGGCGGCGAGGCTGGGGGCGAGGCGCTTGGCGGGGAGCAGCGGGGCGAGGAATTCGGTGGCGTAGCGCAGTTTTTTGAAGGCGATGCGCATGCGGTGGCGCTCGGCGGCGTTTAATGTGGCGTGTTTTTCAGCGAGTTTTTTGGCGCGCCGCGCATGTTGCGCCAGACGCTTCTTGGCAAATTGCTTGAGCGGCAGCGGCTGGGCGTCGGCGAGGGCGTACGCGGCGGCGGTGAATTCGACGATCAGGCGCGGGGTTTCGCGCGCTGAAAGCAGGCGGGCGATGGATCGGCGGGCGCGTCGGGCGCGCTGGCGGGCGGCGTTGCGCAGGCGTTTGGCGTCGCGGTGTTCGGGGAAATGCGCTTCGATGGGCGGCAGGGTTTCGGCGAGAAAAACATCCCAGTTGCGGGCTTCGCCCAAGGCGCTGGCCAGGGTCTGCCAGGTTTGGCCATAGGCCGTGACGAATTCCGGCGGCAAGAGCGGGGCGAAGAGTTTGATGGCCGAGCGCAGCCGCCGCAGGGCGACGCGGGCCTGATGGACGAATTCGACCTGGCCGCCGTCTTGCAGGCCGGCTTCATTTCTCTGGAATTGTTCGAGGCAGGCGAGCGCGATGGCGCGAAAGGCCTCGACCGGGCTCATGTCGGCGGTGAGCGGCGGCGGCTTGGCCTTGAAGGGACGTGGCGCTTCATCGCGAAATAGCCGATAGCCGCGTTCGGCCTTGCTGGCGATGGCCGGGTACAGGGGCAGGTGTTTTTGCAGGCTGCGGGTCAGGCCGAAGAGGTCGGCGATGCGGCCTTCGATGAGTTCCAGTTCGATTTCGCAAATGCGCTCGCGGCGCTCGCCGCTTTCGATGCGGCCGCGGTCGAGCGCGAGTTCGATCAGCGATTCGCCAAACGCCACCCGCCAGATCCGGCGGCGGAAATCGGTGGTGAAAATGGCGTCCAGCCGGGGCTTTGCGGCCTCGAGAACGTGTTTCAATTCGGGCGCATCGACATGGGCGAAATCGAATTGCCCCGGCGTGGCCCGGGCTTCCCATTCGCTGCGAACGGCCAGACCGCCGCTGGCGGGTTCGGCCGATTTGACGGTCAGCAGCCAGTCGGCTCCCTTGCGGCGAAAGCGCAGGGCGATGCGGCGCTGGTAGAGGGTGAGCTCCGGGGTGTCGTAATAGGTGTTGAAGAGGCGTTGGCGCTCAGTCGAGAGGCCCGCCAGCAGCGGGTGCCCGGCGAGCTTGCGGGCGGTTTTTGCGTCCAGCCGCAATTTCAATTCGATTTCGGTGCTCATGCCTTCTCCCGTGGCACGGCCGGGCCGGTGGCGCCGTCGAAGCCGAGTTCCGGCAGGATGGCCAACTCGGCGGCGGTTTGCACGCCCTCGGCGATGACCGTCAGGCCGATGTGATGGGCGATGCCGCACAAGCCCTTGAGGAAAGCCTGATTGCCCGGCTGGCTGTCAATGGCGCGGATGAAACTCGCGTCGACCTTGAGATAGTCGGGGCCGATGTCGTGCAGGCGGCCGATTTCGCTGAACTGGTGGCCGAAGTGCTCGATGCCCAGCCGGCAGCCGAGCGGGCGCAGCAGATTGCAGAAAGCCTGGAATTCCGGGAAGTGACGAAAAACGCCGACTTCGGAGACTTCCAGCCACAGGCGCGGCGCGAGTTCCTTGCGGGCGGCGATCAGCTCGGGCAGGCGCTGGCGGAAATGGGCGTCGGCGATGGATTCGCCAGAGAGATTTACCGCTACCGCGGCGGCGCCCGCGCTAATCCGGTCGAGCGCCAGGCGGACGGCGGCGAGATCGAGTTCGGCGGTCATCAGGAGGCGAGAGGCCATCGGCATGAAGCTGCCGGCTGTCAGCCATTCGCCGTCTTCCACCGCTTGCAGGCGCAGCGGACATTCGAGATGGAGCAATTGGCCGCGGCTGTTGGTCACCGGGAAGTCGATCAGGCGCAGGCGTTGGGCCTCTATGGCCCCGTCGAGCAATTTGCGCCAGTCGGCGCTGGTCGTCGCCAGCGCCGGTTTGTCGCCTTCGGCGTGCTTCCAGGCGAGTGATCCTTGGGCTTCGGCGTCAGCCAGCGCCCCGTCGAGTCGAGCCAGCAGCGCGCCGATATTTTGGCCGTGCAGATAGGGGCTGCTGGCGATATGGCCAATGCGCTCGCCGTCGATCAGGCCGGCCGATGCGAGTTCGCCGAAGGTGACCAGCAGGCGTTCGGCGATCGGGGCGGGATCTTGCGGGCCGGGCAGGAGCAGGGCGAAGTCGGCGCCGTTGAGGCGGGCCGCGGCGGCCCCGGGATGACTGGCGAGTTGTTCGTGCAGCGCGGCGCCGATGCGGCGCAGCAATTCGTCGGCCAGTTCGCGGCCGAGGCGGCGGTTGATGCCGGCTAGATCGGCGACGCGCAGCAGCATGAGGACGCCGGTCGGCTGCGCATCGTCATTATTGAGCGCGGCGTCGAGCCGGTTGAGGAAATAGGCGCGGTTGGCAAGGCCAGTCAGGGGATCGAGCGTCGCTTCGCGGCGCAGCGCTTCGAGCCGCTCGGCCTCCTGGGCGAACATGGCTTTCAGCCGATCGACCATGGCGTTCATCGCGCTGGCCACGCTTCTCAATTCGGGCGGGCGCGGTTCGGCGATGCGGATGAAGCGTTTTTCGCTAATGGCCGCCGCTTGGGCGACGACGGCATCGAGCGGGCGCTTGATCTTGGTTTGCAGAAAGCGCGTGGCCAGAAGCCCGACGAGGAAGCCGCCAAACACGAACCACAGCAAGAGGTCGCGCGCCCCCTGCCACAGGGCGAGATGGGCGAAATGGCTGTGGCTGATGAGTTCGACCGTGCCGAACTGCTGCCAGCCGTCGGATACCTGCGCCCGGCCCGGTTGCGAGACGATGGGGAAGAGGCGCATGAACCATTCCGGCACTTCGCCGACCGGGGCCGGGCTGGTTTTTTCCATCATCACCGCGCCATCGGGGTCGATTACCCGGACCACTTGATACTGGCCGCTGTCGAACACGGCTGCCAGTTGCAGCTCGACGGTCACCGGATCCTTGTCCAATTGCGACATCGACAAGGCCAGCGAGCTGGCGTTGTCATTGTTTTTGACCGCGAGCTGTTGGGCGAGGTAGAGGCGGCCGCCCAGCATGCTGGCGGCGAAGCTGCCCGCGAAGGCGATGAGGGCGCTGGCGATGACGGCCAGCCAGATTTGACGGAACAGGGACATGACATTTACCTCATTCGAAACCTTCGGCGCGCGCGCGCATCAGCAAATCCTGCCAGCGCGACAGCGTACTCTTGCTGGTTTGGTTGCCGGTGCCCCGCCAGAGGCCCGCACTATTGAAACTGAAAATCGGGGAGAGATCGCTTCGCCTCGATGCCGGCAGAATCTCGGGCTTGAGATTGTCGAGAATCAGCGGCTCGGCGTGCGGGCTGGCGTAATAGGCGAGCACCATGTGCGCCTGCAACACCGGCCCGTTCGGGCCGCTCTGGCGGGCGCGGACATAGACCAGGCGCAGCTTGGCGACCGGCACGCCCATCGCCTGTAGCGAGTAATACTTGGCGATGGCGAAATCCTCGCAATCGCCACGGCCCATGCCCATCAATTCCAGCGGCGTCGCCCAGTAATCGGGTTGCCCCCAGATACTGATATCGTCGTCGAAAGCGATGCGCTGGTTAAAAAAGTCGTTGACCCGCTTGAGTTTTTCTTTTTCGCCGAGTTTTTGGCCTTCGCCGAGCATTATTTTCCAGTCGCCAAATAACGAGAGCGGCGCATTGCCAAAGCGCTGGGTCAGCGAGTGCTGCAAGCGGCCAAAATCCAGCCCGAAGGCGGCGGGCAGGGCAAGCAAAAAGAGTGCCGCGAACAGCGTTCCGACAAGGCTCAGGCGAAGCGGCGCGGGGTGTCTGGACAAGGCGAGGGGGCGAACTTCCGGTCAAAGCATCGTGGTCATGAAATATTGCACGGATGATTCAATACGGCTTTTCTCTCTATGCCAAAAGTTATATAGAATGGAGCATATTCTAACAAGGGGGATCACTCCATGAAGCCGATCAAGTCTTCAATCCTGCTACCCGCGATGCTGGCGCTTGCTTTTGGCAATGCGGTTGCCGAAACCGCCACCTTCAAGGAAGCAGTCCAGCAGGCTGTCCTGCAAAGCCCCGAAGTCACGGCCCGTTGGCATGCCTACAAGGCGGCCGACGAGGAAGTCGGCGTGGCCCGCGGCGGTTTTTTCCCGCAGCTCGATCTGTCGGCCGGGCGGGGCAGGGAGTACTTGAAGGAAGACCCCAATCCATCCGAAAGGTATACGCGTACCGGCTACCGCCTCACCCTGAACCAGATGCTGTTCGATGGCTTTGCCACGAGCAATGAAGTGAGCCGGCTCGGCAAGGCGAAACTGGTCCGCTATTACGAATTGCTCGAAGCCTCGGAAAATACCGCGCTCGAAGCGGCGCGCGCCTATCTCGACGTGCTGCGCTATCGCGAATTGGTGCGTCTGGCCGAAGATAACTACGTGCAGCACAAGGCGACCAGCGAGCTGGTGACGCAGCGCTACAAGTCCGGCGTCGGCAAGCGCGTCGATATGGAACAGGCAGGCAGCCGTCTGGCCCTGGCCGAAGTCAATCTGACCACCGAAATCGCCAATCTGCACGATGTCTCGGCGCGTTATCAGCGGCTCGTCGGCGCTCTGCCGCCGTCGGCGGTGCTCAAGCCGGAGGATTTCAGCGCCATGCTGCCAGCCAGCAGTCATGCCGCGCTGGGCGACCTGTATCGCAGCAACCCGACGCTGCTCGCGGCGGTCGAGAATGTCGAGGCGGCGCAATACGATATCAAGGTCCGCCGCGCCGCCTACTCGCCGCGTTTCGATCTGCGCGCCAGCACCGACCACTCCAAGCACTATCTCGGGGGGGACAACAGGCGCGAGCATAATGTCGTCGAGGTCGTGATGAACTGGAATCTGTTCCGTGGCGGTTCTGATCGCGCCCGCGAACGGCAGTACACGGAGCATCGCAATACCGCGCTCGACCTGCGCGAGAAAGCCTGCCGCGATACCCGCCAGACCCTGCTGATCGCTTTCAACGACGTGCAACGCCTGCGCGCCCAGAAAGAATACCTGGCCACCCAGGTTGGGCTCCTGGAGCGTACCCTGGCGGCTTACCGGGACCAGTTCAATATCGGCCAGCGCAGTCTGCTCGACCTGCTCGATACCGAAAACGAATTGCTCAGCGCGCGGCGCAATGTGGTTAATGCCGATGTCGATCTGACCCTGGGCATGCTGCGCACCTATGCCGGCATGGGGCGCTTGTTGCAGGCCTTGGAACTGCGGCGCCTCGATACCGAAGAACCGCAGTCGGGCGATCTGGCCGCCGTTGATCCGGCGGCGCTGTGCCCGGCCGACGCGGTGACGCTGTCGCCCACCGATAGAGCGGTGCTCGATGCCCGGGCGGCGGAGCGCCTGAACCTCAGAGGCCCGGCGCCGGCCGCCCAGCCCTAAGCGACGCCTCTCACTCGTGGCTGACGCCGCGCCGCTCTGGCGCGGCGTTTTTCATTCTTGCTGCCGGATGTTTGCAATTTCAGCGCCGGATTTTTCACCGCGACGGGGCATCGCCACCGGAACCTGAAATCCTTGCTTCGCGGCGCTGTGCCAGAGGCGGGAATGCCTCATCGCCATCCCCTCGGTCGATCTCCTTGAGCCGCGCCGTGGCGCTGTAGGCGCTTGCCGCCGGTGTCGATGACGCGCGCCGGGGGCGGCGCTTGGGGCGGGCGAAGGCCCTCTCATCGGCCATGGCCGGAAGCGGGATTGACGGGAATGGATGGCTGACATTCCGCCCTATGGCGCGTGACGCTTCTTGCCGCGCCGCAAAAAAAAGCGCGAATCTTTCGATTCGCGCTACCGCTGCTAGAGCGTAAGAAAATGGCTTAGGCGGTCTTTAGGCGGTCTTTTCTTCCTTGTCCCCAACGAAGAAGCTGAGGATGTAGAGGACGAGACCGATCAGGAAGAACACGCCGCTCCATTCGCGCATCCAGTAGAACAGGGCGATCTTGTCCTGGGCGACCATGAAGGGCAGCGGGGTGTCCGAGGCGCGTTGCAGCCACACTTGCAGGATGCCGGCGGCGGTCAGGAAGAGCGTGATGAAGACCATGGCCACGGTCATCAGCCAGAACGACCACATTTCCAGCACTTGCGACTTGTTGCTGTTGGCGGCGCGTCCGCGCATGATCGGCATGGCGTAGGAGATCATCATCAGCACCACCATGGCGTAAGCGCCGTAGAAGGCCATGTGGCCGTGGGCGGCGGTGATCTGCGTGCCGTGCGTGTAGTAGTTCACCGGCGCCAGGGTGTGCAGGAAGCCCCATACGCCCGCGCCGAGGAAGGCCATCACGCCGGTGCCCAGCGCCCACAGCACGGCAACCTTGTTGGGATGCTCGCGGCGGCGACGGTTGACCATGTTGAAGGCAAAGACGGTCATGGCGAAGAAGGGAATCGGCTCCAGCGCGATGGC
>CAZFHE010000245.1:0-5959 GCA_964518615.1 uncultured Dechloromonas sp.
GTGCAAGCGAGAAGCCCGGCCTTCAGGCCGGGGAAAAGCGAGCCAGGCGTCATTTCGGCGCCGCAGGCGCCCCAAACTCGTGGCGAGGAAGCTCCGGGCTTTAGCCCGGAGTGACTCACCCATTGGCGAAAAGCCCCCGCCGCTCAGTTGCCACTGAGCCGGCGGGGGCTTCGACTTTGAGAAAAGCCGCTTTCGGCCTTGGGAGGCCGAAGGCGCGGATTACATCTCGACGGTTTCGGCCACCTCGACAAAGGCCGGGATCTGGTCGAAGTTCATGTAGCGATACACGTCGGCGGCCTTGGCATTCACCGCCTGCACCTGTTCCTGGTACTCGGCCACCGTCGGCAGACGGCTGAGCAGCGCGGCGTACTGGGCGCTGGCGTCGGCCTTGAGCAGCTCGCCCTTGGCGATCCACGCTTCCGTGGCGCTTCAGCGTGCGGGCAGGCGGCGTGAAAATTCGTCGGCGCTCAAAATACGCCACTCATCGACACATCCGATTAAAATGATGCACAGTGATTCACAGAGATTAATCATGAAGGCCATTCGAACCACCATATCCCTGCCCCCGGAACAACTCCAACGCCTTCAGGAAATGGCTGATCAACACGGGCTCTCCCTGGCCTGGCTGGTACGCCAGGCGGTCAACGAATTTCTTGAGCGAACGGAAAAACTCGGCGAGTTTCACCCGCTGAACGGGTACCAGAAAAAGGATCAAGGCTGATGTATACCCGCTATCAAAGCGGCTATCTCGCCCACCGGCTATCGCTCGAAGGGGCTGCGGATGACGCGCTGACCCAGACTATTGCCGGCGCCAAAGTGGATATGAACCCACATCAGGTGGATGCGGCCTTATTCGCCCTTGCTTCGCCGCTTTCCAACGGCGTCATCCTTGCCGACGAAGTCGGACTTGGTAAAACCATTGAGGCCAGCCTCGTCCTGGCCCAAAAATGGGCCGAGCATAAACGGCGACTGCTGCTGATCGTTCCGGCCACCTTGCGCAAGCAATGGAGCCAGGAATTGATCGAGAAATTCTCGCTCCCTTCAAAAATCTTGGAAGCCAAGAACTTCAAGGAAGCACAGATCAGCGGCGCAGCCAATCCCTTTCTGACCGAAATCGCTTTTGGCGAATCGGCCGTTGTGATCTGCTCCTACGAATTCGCCTCGCGCAAGCAAAACGAATTGATGGCAGTTCCCTGGGATCTTGTGGTATTCGACGAAGCCCACAAACTGCGCAATTTCTACAAAGGCGAAAGCGCCAGGATCGCCAGCCGGCTGGATGCCGCGCTCAAAGGGCGTCCCAAGCTGCTGCTCTCCGCCACGCCGCTGCAAAACAACCTGCAGGAACTCTACGGCCTGATCGCCATCATCGACCCGCACTTCTTCGGTAGTCTCGATGCTTTCAAAGCGCGCTACTGCCGCCCCAAGCTGGAAAACGCCGAATTCGAGAACCTGCGTGAGCGCCTGAAAACCGTCTGCAAACGCACCCTGCGCCGGCAGGTGCAGGAAATCGGCGGCGTCAAATTCACCCGCCGCTATTCATTGACCGAGGATTTCCGTCCATCGCCGGACGAACTCGAACTCTATCGTCAGGTTTCCGAATACCTACAGGACGAAAACATCCTGTCGATCAAACCGGGCGCCCGGCATCTGGTCACGCTGGTCATCCGCAAGATTCTGGCCTCCTCCTCCTTCGCCATCCAGGGCACGTTGACCACGATGATCGAACGGCTGGAAAGGCAACTGCCACTGGCGGGCGCACTGGAAGACTACGATGCGCTCGACGATCTGAGCGACGAAGAAGGTATCGACGACGATGACACCGTCGACCCCGCCGCCTTGGCCGCGGAAGTCGATCAACTGAAAAATTTCCGCGCGCTCGCCGAACGCATCACCCGCGATGCCAAGGCCGACGCCTTGCTGAGGGTGCTCGGCAAGGCCTTCGATTTTGCCGAGCGCCTGGGCGGCAGGCGCAAGGCCGTCATCTTCACCGAATCGGTCCGCACCCAGTCCCGCCTCAAGGACTTGCTTTCCAGCAATGGCTTCGCCGGCAAGATTGCCATCCTCAATGGCAGCAACACGGACCCGGACTCCAAACGCATCTACCAGAACTGGCTGACACAGCACGAAGGCAGTGGCCGTATTTCCGGCGCCAAAACGGCGGACATGAAAGCCGCCTTGGTCGATCACTTCCGCGAATCGGCCGAAATCCTCATTTGTACAGAAGCCGGCGCCGAGGGCATCAACCTCCAGTTCTGCTCCCTGCTCATCAATTACGATCTGCCCTGGAATCCACAACGGGTCGAGCAGCGCATCGGCCGCGTCCATCGTTACGGGCAGAAAAACGATGCCGTCGTGGTCAATTTCATCAACAAGGGCAACCGGGCCGACGAACGCGTCTTTGAACTGCTCAGCGAGAAATTCCGCCTGTTCGAGGGCGTCTTCGGCGCCTCCGATGAAATCCTTGGCAGCATCGAGTCCGGCGTCGATATCGAACGCCACATTCACGACATTTACCAGCGCTGCAAAAGCGCAGACCAGATCGATGCCGAATTTGATCTGCTGCAAGCCCGGTTTATGAGCGAACTCGAAGCGCGTACCCAGGAAACCCGGCGCTCGGTACTGGAAAACCTCGACGTCGACGTCGTCAAACGCCTCAACCTGACCAAGGAAAAAACCGAGCAACATCTCAGCGACTATCAGGAAAAACTGCTCCTGCTGGCCCGCATGATGCTGCCCGGCGCTCAATTCGAAGCCCACCGCGTCCTGTACGACGACCATTGGTACGACGTCCGCTGGCAGGAATCGGAACAAAGCCACGCCCGCTTCCTGCGCCCCAACGAAGGCTTGGGCAAACGGTTGATTGCCGAGGCCAAACAGGTCTTGCAGGAACTCCCCGAGGCAACACTCGAATTCGACCTCAACCACACCCAGGACGGCCAGCATGCCTGGCTGAACAATTTTTCTGGGCAATCCGGTGAACTCCGGGTGGACATGCTGACCCTGACCACCGCCAAGCAGCGCATCGAGCACTTGCTCATTGCCGCCGGCAGCGATGATGGACAGCCCCTTGATCCCGCTTCGGCAGAACGCCTGCTGACCCTGCCGGCTCGCGTGCTCGACAACGCAACCGAGCTACGCGACGAATCTGTCTTCTCCGCGCTGTTGGCAGAACAGGAAAGTGAAAAACTCGAAGCGGCCCGGCAACTCAACGAACGCTTCTTCACCGAAGAAACCGAAAAACTCGAAGCCTGGGCGGAAGACCAGCGCATCGCCCTCGATATCCGCATCAAGCAACTCGACCAGGAAATCAGGGAAGCCCGCAAAGCCGTGCGGCAACTCCCCTCCTTGCAAGAGAAGCTCGCGGCCAAGCGATCCATCAAACAGCTGGAGCAGGAGCGCGACCGCGTGATGCTGGACTATCACGAAGAGAAAAAACGCATCGACGCCGAAGAAGACCGCCTGCTCGGCGACATCGAAGCCGCGCTGGAAATCACGCCGCAGCGCCGGCGTCTGTTCGCCATCCGCTGGCGCCTGAAAGCCTCATGAGGAAAGCCCCATGATCGACACCACCGACCTCGTCCGCGAACTCCTCTATCAAGTCCGGCTCGGCGAAGACTCGGCCTATGAATTCAAAAGCGTCACCATCAAGGGGAACAAGGTAGACCAGCCGGGCCGAGACAGCATCGCCGATGAACTCGCCGCCTTCGCCAATGCCAGTGGCGGCATCGTCGTCTTCGGGATTGCCGACAAAACTCGGGCTGTCGAAGGCATCGCCCGCGAAGACCTGGATACCGTAGGTCAGTGGCTCGCCAACATCGCCCGCGACGCCATCGACCCGCCCTTGCCCATCGAGACCCGGCTGCTGGAAATCCCCGACCACCAGGGCGAATTGAAACCCGTCGTCTGGGTACGCATCAGCAAAAGCGTGTTCGTGCATAAAAGCCCCCACGGCTATTTCCACCGGGTGGGGTCGAGCAAGCGTGAAATGTCGCCAGAACTGCTGGCGCGGATATTTCAGCAGCGCAGCATGGTGCGGCTGATCCGCTTCGACGAACAGCTTGTCCCGCAAACCACGCGGGACGCCATCGGCCCGGAACTCAAGACGCGCTTTCTGCGCGGCGATCTGCCGGAAATCACCCAGCTCAAAAAGCTCTATCTGATCGGCGAGGATGAAAGCGGCGAATTACGCCTCAGCGTCAGCGGTGTATTGCTGCTCACGGCACGCCCGGCCGACTATCTCTCTTCCGCCACCATCCAGTGCGTTGCCTACTCCGGCAAGGAGCGCCATGCCGAATATCAGCTAGACGCCCAAGACTGCGACGGCCCGGTGGACGAGCAGATACGCCACGCCTTCAATTTCGTCAAACGCAACATGCGCGTCGAAGCCGTCAAGCGCCCTGGCCGCATCGACATCCCGCAATACGATCTGGCCGCCGTCTTCGAAGCCATCGTCAATGCCGTTGCCCACCGCGATTACGCCATGCACGGCGCCCGCATCCGCCTGCACCTGTTCGCCGACCGGCTCGAACTCTCCACCCCCGGCGGCCTGCCTAACAGTCTGACCGTGGACAGCATGGAAACCAACAGCATCACCCGCAACGAAACCCTGGTGAACCTGCTTTCCCGCTACTACCCCGCCGACCCGGTCAGCAAGCGGCAAAACCTGATCGAACGGCGCGGCGAAGGCGTTCCCACCATCCTGACGGCCAGCGAAAACCTGTCGCTACGCCGCCCGCTGTACGAGCAGATCGACCACACCGAACTCAAACTCACCCTCTACGCCGCCAGCCGCGAGAAAAACGGCCTGCTGGCGCAGTTCACCGCAGAAGAATAAAGTCCGATGACCCACAAACCCGCCCAAACCAAACTCGAACTCACCTGGCCCGGCAAGCAGAACCGCCCTCGGCTGGAGCCGCGCATTCTGCTTGAAGACAAGGTACTTTCCTATTGCTATCCCTACCAGAAGTTCCAGTCTGTCGAGGGCGAATGGCGCTTTGCTCAGTTGCTGGAAGACGATCCGGAAGTCATCAAATGGATGAAGCCGGCGCCCGGACAATTCCGCATCGAGTACCGGAACGGCCGCAATTACGAACCGGATTTCGTCGTCGAAACGACCAATGCCTGTCTGCTCGTCGAGCCGAAGCGAGCCGACCAGATGGAACTGGATGAAGTACAAGCCAAGGCCCGGGCGGCCTTGCGCTGGTGCGGTCATGCCAATGACCATGCGGCGGCACATGGCGGCAAGCGCTGGCGCTACCTGCTGGTGCCGGATACAGCGATTCAATTGGGGCGCAGCGTCAAGATGCTGTCGGCCGAGTCCGCCTTATAGGAAGAGATGCCATGAGTGAAACCGCGCCCAAAGTCCCCAAGGCCATGCAGGAAAAATTCGCGACTATCATCGGACTCGCCGAGCCTTTCTGTGGGCAATATCTGGACGAGCACTATCGCAAGCTGATCGTCGAAGCCACCGCCGCGCTCTGCCGCAAACGCCCATCTCCCCTTTTGCGCGGCAAGGAGAACATCTGGGCGGCAGCGATCATCCATGCCGTCGGCACCGCGAATTTTCTCTTCGACGCCAGCCAGAAACCGCATTGCCGCGCGCCGCAGATTTACGAGTTCTTCGGTACGGCCGCCAGTACCAGCCAGAACAAGTCGAAAGAAATCCGGCAAATGCTCGACATGTCGATGAGCAATTTCAGATGGATGCTGCCGTCCCGCCTGGAAAACAACCCGCTCGTATGGATCGTGCAGGTCAACGGGCTGTACATGGACATTCGCGACTTGCCGCACGAAGTGCAGCTGGAAGCCTATGAGCTGGGAATCATCCCTTTCCTGCCGCCACAATCCTGAAGCGCATTCGTTGACCACGGCGCAAGCGCAAGCCCCGGCCTTCAGGCCGGGGAAAAGCGAGCCAGGCGTGATTTCGGCGCCGCAGGCGCCCCAAACTCGTGGCGAGGAA
>CAZFHE010000246.1:0-2286 GCA_964518615.1 uncultured Dechloromonas sp.
CCGGTAACAAAAACCCTGCAAGAGTATGTGGTCCGGCCGCGCGCGATGCATGCCGTGGTCGACCCCTGGCCGCGCTGGAACGACCCGGCGCATTGCCTGACCGATCTGATCCATGCCGATCCGACGGCTTTCTGCCGGGCGCTGCTGGCCGAGCGCCCGACGCCGGCTGAACCGGCCTGGCGCGCCGCCCTGGCCGAGCGCGAGGCGGCGGCGGACTGGGCAAGCTCGCCGGACAGCCCGATCGCCGCCCTGATCGCCGCGATGCCCGACGGCACGCCGCTGTTCGTCGGCAACTCGCTGGCCGTCCGCGATCTGGACCGCGCGTCCGGCAGCGCCGGCAAGCGCCTGCCCATCCACGCCAATCGCGGCGCGAGCGGCATCGACGGCAATCTGTCGACAGCGCTCGGCATCGCCGCCGCAAGCGGCGGCGTCGCCGCGCTGGTCGGCGACCTGCCCTGCCAGCACGACATCGGCGGCCTGGCGCTGGCGGCCAAGCGCGACGCCGTGATCGTCGTCATCAACAACGGCGGCGGCGGCATTTTCGAGCAACTGCCGCAACACGCCCTGCCGGAATTCGAGCGCGGCTGGAAAACGCCGCAGAACATCGACTTCGCCCACGCCGCACGGGCTTTCGGCCTCACCTTCCATCGCGCCGACTCGCTTGGCGCGCTACGTACGACGCTGGAACGCGCCTTCGCCGCCGGCGGCCCGCATTTGATCGAGTGGCCATGCCGGTAGTTGCTTTCATTTCGGTTGGAGGATGCCGTGGGCCTCGATGCTGCCGAGACGCGGCTTGGAGCTGATAACGAGTTGGGATCTGATGCGTGGATCTTTGAGCGCATCAAGACTTATCCAGTTGACAAATGCGCCTTTTCCTTTCATTTTGTATAATGCTTTGGAACGAAAGGAAAACTCATGTATTACAGTGAGTTATCAACCAATCAACTGCGCGTCTCGGTTGATTTGAGGCAAACTTGGGAAACCTACCGGGAGGCGCGCCGCAATGCTTCCAAGTACGCCGGCGGCATGGCCTGGAAGGTGGTTGGCGAGCGCGAATATCTGATCAGGGTCATCAATCGCCGAGGCGGCACCAAGAGCCTGGGGCCGCGCTCACCGGAAACAGAAGCCGTGTTCCATGAGTTCGTGGCTGGCAAGGCTCGCGCCAAGGAAAGGGAAGCCGCCCTCTCCCTTTCGCTCAAGGAATTCGCCGGGATGGCGAGAGGCGTATTGCTGAACCGTGTGCCATCCGTTGTGACAGCCGTACTCCGTAAGCTGGATGACTACAAGCTCCTGGGCAAGAATCTGATGGTGATCGGCACCCATGCGATGTATGGCTACGAATCCACCGCTGGCGTCCGGTTTGATTCGGGCTTGATGGCAACGACGGACATCGACTTTCTGTGGGATGCTCGTTCCACATTGAAGCTCGCCCTGTTGGATGATGATGTGGCCGAAGCTGGCGTGCTGGCCATTTTGCGAAAAGTCGACCATTCCTTTGAGCCAGTCGGCAAAGGGGGATTCCGGGCGGCAAACAAGGCCGGCTTCCACGTTGATCTGGTCAAGCAAGCGCCCGAGCCGCCATGGAGAAAGGACGAACCCGAACGAATTGCGGCAGGCGATTTGACGCCATCGTGGCTGCACCATATCAAATGGCTGCTGGCAAGCGAAAAATTTCAATCCGTCGTAATCGGACAAGATGGCCTGCCCGCGCCGATAGTTTGCCCAGACCCGCGAGCCTTCGCTGTCTACAAGCAATGGTTGAGTACGCAAGCTGATCGGGAAGCAGGCAAAAAAAAACGGGATCAACAGCAAGCCGCCGCGACGATTGCGCTGGTCAGAGAGCGATTTCCGCATCTGCCGCTGGATGTGAATGCCGAGCGGATGTTCCCTGTAGAAGCGCGCATGCTATCCAGCGCGCTGTAGCGCACCGAGTCGAAAATCACGGAAGCCGGCAAGGAAGGCGCATGAAATTCACATATCACCGAAGGGCGAAAAAGCTACGCCAAACAATGAAGCGTAATGGCCTATCGGGATATGTTGGTAGTTAATCTTCTGGATAATCAGATCCGGAAATAGCTTGAAAAAACGAGAAATGCAAAGGTAACGTCGTGGTAAATCAAAGCAGTGCCGAAGACCAAAAACGTCAGCACACCCCGATGATGCGCCAGTATCTGGCGCTCAAGGCGCAGCATCCGCATACCCTGCTCTTCTACCGGATGGGCGATTTTTATGAGTTGTTTCATGAGGATGCGGAGAAGGCGGCGCGGCTCCTGGATATCACGCTGA
>CAZFHE010000247.1:0-4962 GCA_964518615.1 uncultured Dechloromonas sp.
TGCGGCCGAGCGGCTCCGACGGGGCGATGACCAGCGTCCGGATCTGCCGCAGCAAGATGCCCGAGCGGGCGAGGACTTCCGGCGGAATCGACGAGAGCGTCTCGTTGATGCGCTGCATTCTTTCGATGTCGCCGGCCAGGCTGTCGAGAAAAATGCTCGACAGGGCGTGACCTGCGATTTGCGCGAGCGTCGGATGACCGTCTGCCCGGCGGCGTTCTTGTTGTTCGCCGCCGTGGCTGCTGCCGACGATGAATATCCGCTCGGCCCCGAGATGAATGGCGGGCGAGATGGGGGCCAACTGGCGCATCGAGCCGTCGCCGAAAAATTCGCGGTGGATGCGGGTGGCCGGAAAAACGAAGGGAATGGCGCTCGATGCCAGCAGGTGATCGACGCCAATCTGCGCCCGTATCCCCATGCGCTGCACGCGATGCCAGGGCCGGGCGGATTCATGGGCCTGGAAGAAATTGATGTTTTCGCCGGATTCGTAGCCCGAGGCCGATACGCAGACCGCATGCAGGGCGCCCCGGGCGATGGAACGTTCGATGCCCCGGAAATCCAGATGGCGGGTCAAGAGGGCGCGTAGCGGCGCGTTGTCGAGCAGGGAAATCGGCGGGTTGCGAAACAGCCAGCCAAGCGCCAGCATCGACAGCCAGCGAGCGCCCGACAGACCGATGCCGAGCATGTCGGCGCGATAGACGTCGCCCGCGCGCATGCTGCGCCAGACTTCGGCCAGGATGGCGACGGCCTTGCTGAAGTGGTCGGCCAGGCAGGCGACGCTGGCTGCATTGATGGCCCCGGCCGAGGTGCCGCAGAGAATCGGAAAGGGATTGCGCTGACTGTGGTTGCTCAGCTTGTCGACGGCCAGCAGCACGCCGACCTGATAGGCGGCGCGCGCGCCGCCGCCGGTCAGAACCAGGCCGGCGCGCGGCGATCCGCTGGTTGGCGTTGCCGCTGCGCTGTGTTCGGGCGCCTCTTTTTGCACTGAACTTCCCCCGTTTCCCGGCATCGGCGGTGATGCCAAAGCGTTATGTCGAGAAGTATAGGGAGAATGACGGGGCGGTTCAATCGAGCCGGGCGCGCCGCGCGTCGGCCCAGCAATTGGGGGTTTCGTACAGGCGGATGCGTTCGAGCCGCAGATGATTGCCGTAGGTGTCGCGATAGACGGCATCGAGGCGCTCGAAGGCGATGCGGGCGAGGTTCTCGGCGGTCGGCACGCGGTCGAGGATGACCGTCTTGTGGCCGGGCAGGCTAGAGAGGAAATCGACGATGGCGGTATCGCCCGAAAAGGCCAGAAAAGCATGGTCCCAGGCATCCACCAGATGCTCCTTGGCCAGCGATTTGACCTGAGAGAAATCCATCACCATGCCGTTGGCGGCATCGCCGGCCTTGTCGATCACATGGCCGGAAAGGGTGATTTCGATGGCGTAGCGGTGCCCGTGCAGATGGCGGCACTGGCTTTTGTGATCGGGGATGCGATGCCCGGCATCGAATTCGAGGCGGCGGGTGATGTCCATGATGGGAAGACTCGACGAGGCGGTCGCGGATTATACAATGGGCCATGCTTACCACCGACGACCACCGCCGCGACAGCGCCGGCATGCGCTATGTCTATCCCGTCGTCTCGCGACGGGCGGGCGGCGTCTCCATCGGCATCAATCTCAATGTCAATAATGCCTGTAACTGGGCCTGCGTCTATTGTCAGGTCGACAACTTGCGGCGCGGCGGCCCGCCCCCTGTTGATCTTGCGCTGCTGGCGCGGGAATTGAGCCAGTTTCTCGATGACGCCATCCATGGCGATTTCATGGTCCGCGCCGTGCCGTCCGAGGCGCGGCGTCTGATGGACGTGGCCTTTTCCGGCAATGGCGAGCCGACCAGCGCCGCCGAATTCGCCGCCGCCGTCGAGTGCGTCGGCCGGGCGCTGGAGGATTTTGGCCTGGGCGGCAAGCTCGTGCCGCGCCTGATCACCAATGGCAGCCTCTTGCATCGGCCGGCGGTGGCGGCTGGCATTCGCCGCTTGGGCGAACTCGGGGGCGAGGTCTGGTTCAAGTTGGACCGGGCAGAGCCCGAGGCCATGGCCGAGATCAACGGCGCGCCGCAAAGGCCAATGAGGGTGGCGGCCCATCTCGCCCGCTGCGCCGCCCTGGCGCCGACCTGGGTGCAGACCTGCTGGTTCGCTCTCGATGGCGGCGCGCCCGACGCGGCCGCGCGCGCCGCCTATTGCGCCTTGCTCGCGCCCTTGGCCCCTCAATTGGTCGGCATCCACCTGTATGGCCTGGCGCGGCCGTCGCTGCAAGCGGGCGCTGCTCGCTTGTCGGCCTTGCCGGAAGAGGCGCTGGCGGCTTTCGCGGCTGAAATACAAAAAGAAACGGGCATCCGGGTACTCGTTTCCCCGTGATGCCCGTGGCTGAGGTCAGCGGCCCGCGCGGGGCCGCGGCCTTCAGGCGGCCTTCTTGGCGTGGCTGCGCGCCGACTTCTTCAGCGACTTGAAGAGCTCCGGCTCCTGCGCCTTCAGGTATTCCACGACTTCCCAGTCTTCGCGCTTGATGGCCTTGATGTCGATGTGCTCGACGTGGACCAGGCGCAGCAGTTCGCGCACAGGCTTGGGCATGTTGCGGCCGCTTTCGTAGCGGGAGCCGCCGCTCTGCGTTACGCCCAGGGTGGACCAGAATTGCTGCTGGTTCAGGCCGAGCTTGCGGCGGATGTCGCGGGCGTCGATTTTTTCGCTGGTCTTGATGGTAGGCATGGTTTTATCTCCATAGGTAGGTTGTGTGGGTATCCGGGAGTCCCGGCGGACTATTACTTTAGTCATAGGGCGCAGTCTACCCGGACTTATGACGCCGTGCAAGCCCGGATGCCAAAAAATTATTGACGTCGTGTATCAGCCTGTAACGAGGCGATCCGTGAAGCCTTCTGGCGGCGCGATTTGCAGGATTTTTCGCAAGCCAGCGCGCGAAAGGCGGGGGGAGGGCGCTGCAGCGTCGCAGGCTGGAAGAGAGCGCCAAGCGGGCGGGGCGAAAGCGGGCGGCCCGGGCGGGCGTGCTAAACTTGAAGCCTTTCGTCCGCTTCCTGGCGCTTCATGTCTGGCAATACCTTTGGCACCTTATTCACGGTCACTTCCTTTGGCGAATCGCATGGGCCGGCTATCGGCTGCGTGGTCGACGGTTGTCCGCCGGGTCTGGAAATCAGCGAGGCCGATATCCAGGCCGAGCTGGACCGGCGAAAGCCCGGCACCTCGCGGCATGTCACCCAGCGGCGCGAGCCGGATACCGTCGAGATTCTTTCCGGTGTTTTTGAAGGGCGGACGACCGGCGCGCCAATCGCGCTCCTGATTCGCAACCAGGATCAGCGCAGCAAGGATTACGGCCATATCGCCACGACGTTCCGGCCCGGTCATGCCGATTACACCTATACCCAGAAATACGGTTTTCGCGATTACCGGGGCGGCGGCCGCGCCTCGGCGCGGGAAACAGCGGTGCGCGTCGCGGCGGGCGCGATTGCCCGCAAATGGCTAAGGCAGCGCTATGGCGTCGAGATCCGGGGCTGGATGAGCGCGCTGGGGCCGATCGAGATTCCCTTCGCGTCGGCCGCCGAGATCGACGGCAACGCCTTTTTCGCGCCCAACGCCGGGATCGTGCCGCAACTCGAAGCCTATATGGATCAGTTGCGCAAATCGCTCGATTCGGTGGGCGCTCGCATCACGGTCACGGCCACCGGCGTGCCGCCGGGTTGGGGCGAGCCGGTCTATGATCGTCTCGATGCCGATATTGCCTACGCGATGATGGGCATCAATGCGGTCAAGGGCGTCGAGATTGGCGCGGGTTTCGCCTCGACGGCCCAGCGCGGCAGCGAGCATGGCGATGAAATGACGCCCCAGGGGTTTCTTAGTAATCACGCCGGCGGCGTGTTGGGCGGCATTTCGACTGGCCAGGACATCGTCGTCAGGCTGGCCATCAAGCCGACGCCGTCGATTGCCCAGGCGCGGCGCTCGGTCGATCTCGCTGGGCAGCCGGTCGAGGTGGCGACCGAGGGACGCCACGACCCTTGCGTCGGCATCCGGGCGACGCCGATCGCCGAGGCGATGCTCGCGCTGGCGCTGATTGATCATGCCCTGCGACATCGCGCACAATGCGGCGATGTCGTCGGCGCGACGCCGCGCATACCGGGCAGCTGCCTGTAAGGTTTTCAATCTTTCCGCCATTCGAGCGGAACTGTCGTCAGAAGGAGAAGCGCTATGAAAGTGGATCACCACGATCTTTACCAGGATTTTCCGGAAATGAAGGAGGCCATTGATGTTCTCAAGTCCGGCAATGCGCATTTTGCCCGGCTTTTTTCCTCGTATAACCGCTTGACCGGCAAGGTGGAGGATCTGGAGGAGCACGACATGCCCATCGCTGATTTCACGATGGAAGACATGAAGAAACAGCGCGTCAAGTTGAAGGATGAGCTCTATCACTTCATGCTGGCCTTCCGCGCCGGCCAGCAAACCCCCCGCTGACGAACCCCTTGCTGCATCCGGTAAAATCGCCGGATGCATGCTTTGCCCTATTGGCGCCTGTCGGGCTACTACTTTTTTTACTTCGCCTTCATCGGCGCGTTCTCGCCCTATTTCGGGCTCTATCTCCAATCCCTGAATTTCTCGGCCTGGGACATTGGCCTTCTGATGTCGCAGATGCAGTTGATGCGCATGTTCGGTCCCAATCTCTGGGGCTGGCTGGCGGATCGCTACGGGCAGCGCACGCGCATCGTGCGCCTCGCCGGCCTCATTGCCCTGGCCGGCTTTTCCGCCTTTTTCTGGCTCGACCGGCTGCCTGGCATGCTGCTCTCGATGGCGCTCCTGGCCTTCTTCTGGAGCGCCGCGCTGCCCCTGGTCGAGATGTTGACCTTCGATCATCTGCGCGAAGAACGCAGCCGCTACAGCCGCATCCGCCTGTGGGGCTCGGTCGGCTTCATCGTCACGGTCAT